>CAZPWP010000307.1:0-3054 GCA_964590295.1 uncultured Victivallis sp. | reverse complement strand
ACACCATTGTCCAGTTGCTGTAGCCTTCCCCCTGTCGGGCGGCTTCGGGACTTTCCCCCGTCGTCGTACGCCATGCCGGGCGCACCCCAAAAAAAAATTCCCCCGGACGCAAACTCATCCGGAGGAACCCTTTCCGAAGCAGAAAACTTACTTCTTCTTCGCCTGGGCGATGGCAGCCCGGATTTTCTCCCGGCAGCGCTCCAGATAGGCCTTCCGACGACGGCGCTTTTCGATTTTGTTGCTCTGCTGTCCCATTTCAGCTCCTTTGGTACAAAAGGTTTTTTACAAGTGCATTTTGATAAATATAGCCACCGGAACGCGAAATTTCAAATAAATGTCGAGAAAATCATTTCATTTTCGCCGAAAAGCGGTTATTTTATGTTGATTGCAGATGCAAAAACGAATACCAGAGAGAGGAGGATTCCGATGAGACATAGTCTGCAACTTGCCGTATGGATACTGATTTTCGCCCTGTTCGCCTGTGTTCCGGCCACGGCGATGACGGTCGCCGAAATCACCGCAAGCGCGAAAAACGTCACCGCGGAACGGTTCCCCGACGCCGACAGCGTCCTCGTCTACGACCTCGAGGAGATTACCTATCAGCCCGACGGACTCGGCACCAGCACCGACGACTTCTACCAGAAGGTGCTCAACGAATCCGGCCGAAAACAGCTGCGGGAGCTCTCCTTCCGCTACAACTCCACTTATGAGAAACTCGAAGTGCTCGCCGTCGAAATCATCCGCCCGGACGGGAAGACGGTCAAAATCGACCCCGCCTCCGGCCGCGAGACCATCAACTCCTCACAGATGGGGAGCAACATCTACGACCCGGCCAACAAGGTGTTCACAATCGCTGTTCCCGGCCTCGAAATCGGCGATATGCTCCACGTCAGGCGCCGGGAAACCTCCCTCAAGGCGCGGGTTCCCGGGCAGTGGTCCGGCTACAACGTGCTGCAGGCGGATGTCCCCTTCCTCTACTACGAGGTGCGGATCAACGCTCCCGAAAGCCGTCCGCTGGCCGCGAAGGCGATCAAGGACGAAGTCCCCGGCACGGTGAGCTTTCAGGAAAAGCGTGAAAACGGCCGCATCCTCTACACCTGGATCGCCCGGAACGTGCCGCAGATCATTCCGGAACCGGGGATGCCGCCTGTGTACACCACCGTCCAGCGGCTGCTCACCAGCACTGCGAAGGACTGGAAGGAGATCTCCCGCTGGTACTATCAGGTGAGCCGTCCACGGCTCGACGCGGTCACTCCCGCGATCCGGGAGAAAACCGCCGAACTGATCCGGAACTGCCGCACGCCGGAGGAGAAGATCATGGCACTCTTCCAGTTCGTCTCCCAGCAGGTCCGCTACATGGGCATCACCGCCGAATCGGAAGCCCCCGGCTATGCCGCGACAAGGCGGCCCTGCTGGTCTCTATGCTCGAACTGGCCGGATTCAAGGCGTTCCCGGTGCTCTTCCTCGCCGGAGATCCCAAGGACGACGAGGTGCCAAACAACTACTTCAACCATGCTGTCACCGCGGTCGAACTCGCCCCGGGGAAATACCAGCTGATGGATCCGACCTATGAGACCACCACCGAACTCTTCCCGGCGGCGATGTCCAACATGAGCTATCTTGTTGCCAGGCCGGAGGGGGAGACACTGCTGCGTTCCGCCACGGTCCCGGCCGAAACCAATCTGCTGCGCATCTCCACCACGGCGGTTATCACGCCGGCGGGCAAACTCACCGGCGAAAGCGTCCTCCGTTTCGAAGGAATCAACGACCAGATCTACCGCGACGTCTTCTCCCGCTGGCAGCCAGACTACCGGCGGCAGTTCTTCGCGGCGCAGGTGAAACGGGCGATTCCCGGCGCCGAACTCAAGACGCTGAAGATCACACCCGAAAACATCCGTGACATGAAAACGCCGCTGCGGGCGAAACTCTCCTTCGAAGGACGCGAATTCCTGCCGGAAAATCCGGCCGAATTCCTGCTCCAGCTGCCGCTCTTCGGTTCCGAATTCGGCGCGGCGGGATTCGTTCTCGGCCCGGTCGGACTGGAGAAGCGCAAGTTCAAACTCAAGGCCTCTTCCACCTGCGGCATCGACGAGGAGTTCAAGCTGGCGATTCCGACCTCCTGCCGTCTGCTCTCCGTGCCGAAAAGTGAGACGGTCGCCGCCCCCGGCATCCTGAACTGGCAGCGCAAACTCTCTGCCGGTCCGACGATGATCTCCGGCCGCAGCCGCTTCACCATCGACACGGTGGAGATTGATCCGGCCGGATACCTCAAGCTCAAGGAGGCGCTGCGCAAAATCGAGAGCGCCGAACAGAAACTCCCGGTCGCCCGGATCGACTACGCGGCGGTGCCGCCCGCGCAGGCCGCGCAGGCCTTCCCAGACGCGGACTCGCTGCTGCTCGACCGCGAGATCTCGGTCACGCTCCGCGACGCGCAGAACTACCGCACCGTGCGGCGTGAAAAGCGCCGAATCCTCAATTACGCCGGAGTCAAGGCGAACTCGGAACTGTCGATCCCCTTCCAGCCGTTGACCGAAACGGTTTCGATCGAGGCGACGGTCACCTCGCCGGACGGCAAAACGCGCAAGCTCGGCAAAGAGGAGCTCAATCTCATGGATGCTCCCGGCGCGGCGGCCGCTCCCCGCTATCCGGCGGGCAAGGTGCTTGTCGCCAGCCTGCCCGGCGTCGCCCCCGGTTCGGTGGTCGAGAGCGTCGTCACCACCGAGGTCAGGGGAGGGAACTTCTTCAGTCTCTACTCCACCTTCGCCGCATCGGTTCCGGCGGAACGACTCCGCCTCTCGCTCACCGCGCCGGAAAAGCTCGATCTCAAGATCTCACCCGCGCCCGCCGGAATCCAGTTCACCGCCGCCGCGAACGAGGCGGACCGCATCCGTTCCTGGAGCACCGCGAGCGTGCCGGAGCTCCCGCGGGAGCCGGCCATGGCGCCCGCCTGGCTCTTTGCGCCGACGGTGATGCTCTCCGCAGGATCGTACCGGACGATGGCGGAATCGCTCAGCGACGCGCTCGGCAAGGTGCTGGCGCAGCCCCGACCGAAGC
>CAZPWP010000306.1:0-3055 GCA_964590295.1 uncultured Victivallis sp. | reverse complement strand
TATTCAGATTTTCAAACCCTATTTTGAGGCAAATCGTGGCTCAAAACGGAGAAGAGGCGAATGAATGACTATCGTTCCGGCTTGCAAGCTTCTGATACGATTTACTCTCCCTGACTACATTGAGCCAGTTTTTCATCTCGGTTCGCGCGCAGGAATCCGCCCCGGTGGTGAATCCGTCTCCGAGCCCAAATGCATCGATCAAGTGCCCTATTTCATGCACCGTAGTCAGACCGGGGTGGTCGCCGGTTCGTAGGATTTTAATCTCGGTTTTGGCAACATGTTTTCCGGATATGTAGCGTGTAAAACAGCCAAGCGCCCCTCCGCCGGGAGCATTGCCGAGCACAGGAGTTTTCATCAACGCCCCGTCTCCATGAACTGAATCGATCACGTTGATCGCGTGGTTGATCGTCGCCCTCAACTCCTGGTCCCGCGCACGAACATCCAGCGCATTCCCGACCGGAGTCCCCGCGCAGGTTTCATGGCTGAAATTTTGAATTTATTGCGCATTTGCTGTTCCACCCGGTCACGAAAATCCGGGTTGCTGATACTGGAAAAATCGAACTCCTCGAACGCGTGCGCCGGGTCGAAGGCGAAGCCGCTTTCGGCGGGCTCCACATCCTGCGGAGCCTCGTCCGGCTCGTCGTCGCAATCCTCCACGCTGCATTTACAGTTGAAATCCGACGGCGGGAAAATTTTGTGCAGATAACGGTCATCCCTCCTGGGCAGTTCGTCTGATGGTCGCGTTGCATTATCTGAAACACGCGAGCAACATGCCAGGCGGGCGTGGCGTCGCTCATCGCGATCTCCAGCCCGTCGCCGCAGAACGGCGGCGCAGTTCCGGCTGTTCGACGATCTCCGACCAGCTCCTGCCGCCATCGGTGCTCCGGAGCATGTATACAGCCCGTAGAAGACATCGCATCCGGTCAACGGCAGCGGCTGGGTGGTGATGATGATCTCGCGGCCGTCGGGCGACACTCCGCCCCGAGCATGAACGAAACAGCGCTCCCCCCGGAAGCCGGTCTTCATCTCCTACAGATCAATCTTCATAAATTCTCTCCCCCGCCGCAGTGCGACGGAACAATCCGTTACGCATTCCCGCCCCGTCTCCGGAGATCCGCCGGATCAGGTACGGCAGCTCCCTTTCAAACTCCACACCGTAGAAGACATGGTCCGGCGAACGCAGGGTGCGGTCGATGCACTCGACCGTATAATCCGCCGCCAGCGCCAGCGCCTTTTCCAGAGAATACCCGCGCATCAGCGCCCCCAGCGCGGTACTGGAGAAGATATCCCCGGTTCCGTGGAACGAGACGTCGATCCGCCGGTGGAAGTAACTGAAAAAATCCCCGGTGCAGCCGTCGTACCCCATCACGCCGATCTCGTTGTCGGAGAAACGGACACCGGTCAGCACTGCGCTCTTCGCTCCGAGCTCGACGAGCCGTTTCAGAAGATCGCAAATATACGCTTCCTCATACCCCTCCATCCGGCAGGGACGGTCGAGCAGGAAGGCCGCCTCGGTGAGATTGGGCACGACCACATCGGCTTTCGAACAGAGTTCCGCCATCGCCCGGGCGTAATCCGGGCCGAATCCGGGATAGAACTTCCCGTTGTCGGCCATCACCGGATCGATGAAGACCAGATTGTCGGAGGTGCGGAAGTCATCGATGAATCCGCCGACCAGCCGGAGCAGCTCAAATGAACCGAGATAGCCGGTGTAGATCGCATCGAACCGGAACTTCTCCCGTTTCCAGTGCGCCGCAATCGGCACGAACTCTCCGGAGAGATCGCGGAAGGTGAACTCCTTGAACATCGTATGGGTGGAGAGCACCGCGGTGGGCAGAATGGCGCACTCCAGACCGAAGGCGGAAATGATCGGCAGCGCCACGGTGAGCGAACACTTGCCGACGCACGAAATATCCTGAATGGTGACAATCCGTTTCATTTTTCTCCTCTACGGAAACGTTCCCGGACCGCTGCACAATCCGGCGTCCGGGAGTTCATTGCATCTGTCGGTGTGTAGTATACTCTGCCGGAGCCATCAATGCAAACGTCCAGAGAAAAATTCCGGCGCAATCTTCGCGTGTCGCCGCCGTTGCGGACACGCGAAAGAAATGCTCACGGCCTCTGCGCCAGCAGAAACCGGATCAACTGCCGGTGGCGCTCGTTTTCCGCACGGAGAGAGACTCCCTCGAGAAAGAGAGATAATGTCCCAAATTTTGTGATGGGACGTGTTGTTTGACTAAGTTTGATCAAAATCCAACAGAAAGGAGACGCAAATGCAGGGTAAAATTAGCATGGACTTGTCGTTTTGTCAAGCGGAAGCCGTTTTTTTCCGGACGAACTTGTAACCAATCTAGCGGATGTGTAGGAACGCAAGGCCTTCGCCGAACTGTTGAAGATGATCTTGCGGTTCATTCCCCCGGGGCGTCGTCGATGGTGGAAAGAGTGATGCGGGAACCTGGCCGGAGAATCAGGAAAATTGCTTATGGATGGAGTGACAAGGGCGTAACGAAAGTTGCGGGAATCATATGGAAACGGTTTGCTGACACCGGAGCTTGGGAGGAGTGCCGGCAAAAACGGATGACGATGATCGGCAACATCTTCCTCGACGTTGGAAATTACAAATGTGTTTCACAAAATTGGGGACAATAACAAAACTTTTGAAATTACCTCAAAGTGCAGAAAAATCAATTTTTTTTCATTCTTCTCTTGACATATGCGCCGGAATATGATATAATTTACTGGGTTTTCACAGGAATTTGTGGCTAAATCAGAGCGAGACAGATCAGAACCCGCCGTCAGTCTCAATCGGCAATCCGGCATAACCGCACCCCCAGGGGGTTGCTTTTATTCCGTTTGCCGTTTGACAGCCGCCAGAACCGGATGGGAATACGGCTTTTGCCGGTTCGGGAAAAAATGATTTTTTCGGCTCTATTATAAACCAGGGCAAATCAATGCTCATTGACAAGACATCCATTCTTTCACAAAATTGGGGACAATAACCAAAATTTTGGACAATAACAAACCGTTACATATTCCGGCAAAGCAATACTCAGGA
>CAZPWP010000305.1:0-3065 GCA_964590295.1 uncultured Victivallis sp. | reverse complement strand
GAGGAGTGCCGGCAAAAACGGATGACGATGATCGGCAACGTCTTCATCGACGTTGAAAATGACAAATGTGTTTCATAAAATTTGGGACAATAACGAAAAATGACAATTTCAAAGAAATATGGGACGGCAGTGAAAACTTTTGAAATTACCTCTGTTGCTCCTGAAGAGATTGTTCTGTGCTGGTGCGAAAGCTCCGGCCTGAAAACCGGCTGCCGGGGAATGAGGATCCAACCACCTTCATTGTCGGAAGACGGCGGAGAGACCGGCTCTGTACGGTATGATCGCATCCATCATTGTTGAAAACCCGTGTTCGCGTTGATGTTTGCCACTTTCACTCCGGATCCGCCTTCCGCCCGTCGGGCGACCGTGAAGCGGCGGTCATGGCTTGAAGAAGTGACATACCACTCTCAATGCTTTTTTTCCAGTTGCCGCCACGGTTTTTCGCAACAAAAAAATACCGCCATTCCGGAACCGATCCGTTTTTTCCCCCGGTCCGGCCGCAGACACCTTGCATATTCAGGGGCGCGGATGTATTTTTATATAATGAATGTTGCTTTTGCCTCGACAACAGGGAGAGACGGTTCGTGATGGTAAAACGTATCTTGGTCGATCGATTTCCATTCGACCGCGACGCAGCGGAACGGAAGTGGGGGGAGCGCGGCATCTGGCCGGCGTTCTGGATTACGTTGCCGGGCGATCAGGCACAGCCGCGCTGCACCGTTTTCCGCAACCGTTTTGAGCTCGGTGCGCCGGCGTGCATCCGGTTCTTCATTGCCGCAGATGCGGTTTACCGGCTGATGATCGACGGCGAATTTGCCGCTTCCGGACCGGAGCAGGGAGATGCGAAGCACACATTTGTGGATTGCTTTGAGTGGGAGGCCTCCGCCGGTGCGCATGTGTTTACGGTGCTCGTCGCAAGTTTCGGAGAGAGCGGTCCTTATTCGAAGATGGAGTTCCGCCACGGGTTGCTGGTGGCTGCCGAGGGGGAGTTCGGTGAAAAGATCAATACCTGCGCCGCCGGCTGGCAGGTGGCGGATCCGGGAATGTATCGCTGGCAGCCGCCTTTCGGCCGGGCGCGTTCGATCGGTGACGAATTGATTTTCGATGCAGCCGGTTTTCCGCGCGGTATGGAGCGGGGTGAAGAGTGTGTCGAGTGGCGTCCCGTCACGGAATTTGCCCCGGGGGCGACCGCGTCGCAGCGCAATGAGTTTTCCCCGCAGCCGCTGCTTGAGCCTGCGAGGCTTCCGGAGATGATTCATACGGCGATCAAGGGGTATTCGCTCCGTTTCGTTGGCGAGAATGTCGACAACTGCTTTCGCGCTGCGGCGAATCTTCCGGAGTTGCTTCCGATCTGGGAGAAGGGATTGCAACAGGGCGGTCTGACGGTACCGGCCGGGCGCCGCGTCAAAGCGCTGCTCGAACTTGACGACTACTACTGCGCCATGCCACGGCTGACTGTTTCTGGCGGCCGGGGGGCAAAGATCTCGATCGGATGGGTTGAGGCGCTCTTTCTGAACAATGTCGAGGTGGGCCGCAAAGCGGACCGGCGCGACTGGCGCGACCGTTATTTTGTAGGCATTTACGATCACTTCCTGCTGGACGGCCGCAACGGGATGCAGTTCCATACGCTGCAGTATCGGGCGGGATGTTTTGTCTCTGTCGAGATCGAGACAGAGGATGAGCCGGTGACGATCGACGAGTTCCGGTTGGTCGAAAGCCGTTATCCCGTCGCGGTTGAAAGTTCTTTCGAGAGTGAAGACGAATCGATCGAATGGCTGGCTTCGCGTTGCCGGCGGACTCTGGAGATGTGTTCGCACGATACTTTCATGGACTGCCCCTATTACGAGCAGCTGATGTATGTCGGAGACACCCGGATTCAGGCGCTGTTGACGCTCGCTCTGGGGCGGGACTCCCGGCTGGTGGAAAAGGCGTTGCGGATGATTGCCGCCAGCCGGCTTGAATCGGGGCTGCTGCAGTCGCGTTATCCCTCGAGAATCACGCAGGTGATTCCGACTTTTACCCCCTATTTTGTCGGGATGGTGGCCGATTACGCCCGGTGGCGCGGCGGTTCTCTGCCGCGGGAACTCTTTCCCGTGGCGCATTCGGGGGCGGACGCCTTTGAGAATTTTCTGAATCGCGACGGGTTGATCGAGATCCGGCGCGGCTGGAATTTCGTCGACTGGACCGGATGGCCGGCCGGGGTTCCTCCTGAAGGGGAGTTCGGGGTTTCCGGGGTGGTGAATGCGCTCTATCTGTATTTGCTCGGCGAGATTGCCGAACTTTGCCGCTTGCTCGGCGAAGTCGATCTTGAGCGTCACTATCGTGCCCGGCTCGGAGCAATGACGGAGCGTTTCATCGATGCATTCTGGAGCGATGAGATCGGACTCTTCCGGGATACACGCTCCGGAACCGGAGTCTGTGAACATACACAGATCCTTGCACTGTTGTCGGGCGGATTGCCCGAGGCGGTGCGGGCGCGTTGCATCGAAAGCTTCGTTTCGCGCGACCTGCCGGTGCAGGCGACGGTCTATTTCTCATTTTATCTCTTCGAGCTCTACGGGCGAATCGGGCGGATTGACCTCTTGTTCGAACGGTTGAAGGTGTTTCTGAAAATGCGCGATCTCGGGCTGTACACAGTGCTGGAGCGGCCCGAACCCTCACGCTCGGATTGTCATGCCTGGAGTGCGCATCCGCTTTACCACCTTTATGCGACAGTGCTTGGGGTCCGCCCCTGCGGGTTCGGTTTTCGAGAGGTTGAAGTTCGACCGCAGCCCGGTGTTCTGAGGCATATCCGCGGTCGGGTGGTCCATCCGGCCGGCGGCTTCATTGAAGTTGAGGCCGACGACCGGAGAGCGCATGTGGTGCTTCCTGCCGGAGTTCCGGGGCGCTTCATCGCTCCGAATGGGGGCGTGTCACCTCTGGCTCCGGGAAACAACGACATCATCTTCTGAAACAGTAAAGGAATTTGCAGGGTTTTCACGGGAATTTGCGGGGAAATCAGAGCGAGACAGATCAGAACCCGCCGTCAGTCAAGCGGCAATCCGGCATAACCGCTCCCCTGGGGG
>CAZPWP010000304.1:0-3076 GCA_964590295.1 uncultured Victivallis sp. | reverse complement strand
TCAATGCTCATTGACAAGGCATCCATTCCTTCACAAAATCTGGGACAATAACAATCTTTTTGAAATTGGCTCTCAAGGCAAAACAGCAGTGCAACAGCGGGATCGTCGAAGGGTGGAACAGGAAAAGAAATCTGACGATCAGAAAATCGTTCGGATTTCGGACGCTCAAAATTGCAAACGTGTGCTTATATCACCAGCCTGGCGAACTCCCGGAACCGGATTTCGTCCACAAATTCCGGGGAAGAGGCTCTTTTTTTGATCGGAAGCCGTTGAAAAAACTATCGTTTCATAAGCAGCATACGAACCAGTTCGGCAAAATGGTTGCCGCGCTCCTGGTAGTCGCGGAACATATCCATGCTGGCGCAGGCCGGCGAAAGCAGCACCGTATCGCCCGGGGCCGCATGGGATGCCGCCGTTCGAACCGCGCTTTCGAAGCCGTTCCCGCATTCGACGAACGGAATCTCGCCATCAAGGACCGTCGCGATGCGATCGCGGCAGGCGCCGTAGAGCACCGCGAGCTTGATTCTCTCCTTTTCCCGGAGCAGCGCGGAGAAATCCACCCCCTTGTCGAGTCCGCCAAGCAGCAGCACTGCACTGCGCCGTTCCGGCAGAGTGCGCAAGGCCGCCAGAACCGAAGCGGGATTGGTCGCTTTCGAGTCGTTGATGTAGTGGATTCCATTCCGTTCCGCGACAACTTCGAGCCGGTGACGGCCCGGTTCAAAGGAACGGATCGCATCGAGAAACTCCTGCCGGAATACTCCCCCTTCCGGCAGGATCCGCAGCGCCAGCTCCACCGCCGCCGCGAGGTTCTCCCGGTTGTGCGGCGCATTCAGGCGGGTCGCGGCAAGTTCAATCAGCTCCCGGTTGTCCGCGAAGAGCCGCCCCTCCCGGACCTCGACCCGGCGGGCCGCGGGAATCGACAGCCCGAAGATCCGGTTCTCCTCCGGCACATGCCGGAAGATCCGCCGCTTGATTTCGCAATACTCCTCGAATCCCCCCGCATAGCGGTTGATGTGGTCTGACTCCAGATTGAGCAGCGCGGCGGCGACGGGCGCGAAGGCGTCGGCCCGTTCGAGCTGAAAGGAGCTCACCTCCACCACCGGGAGGGTCTCCGGGGGGAGCTTTCCTTCGCGCATATCCGCGGCGATATCGGCGAGCGGCACGCCGATGTTTCCGCCCGTCACCGCCGGAACGCCCGCCGCGTTCAGCAGATGGCAGGAGAGCTCCGTGGTAGTGGTTTTGCCGTTGGTTCCGGTGATCGCGATGCAGCGGCGCTGCGGCAGATGGCGGAATCCGAACTCCAGTTCGCTGAGAAATTCCGCCTCGCCGCGGTCGGCACGCCGTTTCGCCGCCTGCCAGAGCGGCGAGGTGAGCGGGGGAACGCCGGGACTGGTGACGACAAGAGAGCTCTGCGCCACCGCGTCCTCCGGCGGGCACGGCGACGGATCGGAGAGAATTTCCGCCTCCATTCCGAGGGTTTCCGCCAGGCGAAGGGCCGCACGACCGGAGACGCCGCCTCCGAGAATCAGGCATGGTTTCATCGTCATTTCTCCGGTTCTCTCCGTTTTCATCACTTCCGGCGGGAATTTCTCCCGGGTTTTCCATATAATATACTTGATATTTAGGCCGCCGCAAGTTATATTCTTTATTCGTCATGGACAGAAAAAGTAAAATTCTCGAGTCCGTTTCCGAAGGAACACTCGGTTTCGCCGAAGCCGTTGCGGAACTCGCTGCGGCCCGCGGCGACGTCGCCGATCTCAGCGTTGCGAAGATCGATCACGGGCGGATGGTCCGCTGTGGCATGCCCGAGTTCGTCTACGGTGCCAGCAAAAGCGTGGAACAGCTGCTGGCGATCGTGCCGGAAATTCTCGCCCGCACCGGTTCGGTGCTGGTCACCCGGGTGACGGCGGAAGCGGGCCGGCTCCTGCAGGAGAAATTTCCGCAGGGAGTCCATGATCCGGCGGCGAAGGTGTTCGCCGTGCGCGACGGCTCGAAAAAACTCCGGGGCGATGTGGCGATCGTCTCCGCCGGAACCAGCGACCTCGGCGTTGCCCTCGAGGCGAAATATACGCTCGAGGAGTGCGGCGTCCGCGCCGAATTGATCACCGATGTCGGCGTCGCCGGAATCGAACGGCTGTTCGCCTCGCTCGACCGCCTCCGCAATGCCGATGTCTGCATCGTGATCGCGGGCATGGAGGGCGCGCTGCCGAGCGTGGTCGGCGGTCTGGTTGCGGCCCCGGTGATCGCGGTGCCGACCAGCGTCGGGTACGGCGCGAGCTTCGGCGGTCTCGCCGCCCTGCTCGGCATGCTCAACAGCTGTGCCTCGGGCGTGACTGTGGTAAATATCGACAATGGATTCGGCGCGGCGTGCGCGGCCGCGAGAATCATTCGCCGCAAATAAGATAACCAATGGCGCCGGAATCCGGCGCAGAAGGATGACAATACGATGAGCAACTATCCGAAATACCGCTATCCGGAACCGATTCCGATCCGGAACCGTCAATGGCCCGACCGGATCATGACCGCTCCCCCTGTCTGGGCCTCGGTCGACCTGCGCGACGGCAACCAGGCGCTGCCCGAGCCGATGTCGCCGGAACAAAAACTCGAATATTTCAACATGCTGCTCGGAATCGGTTTCAAGGAGATCGAGGTATCCTTCCCCTCCGCTTCGGCGGACGATCACGATTTCGTGCGCATGCTGATCGACCGCAATCTAATTCCGGAAGATGTCCGGATCTCGGTACTCACCCAGGCGCGCCGCCATCTGATCGACAAGACGATCGAATCGCTGCGCGGCGTCCGGAGCGCGATCGTTCACTGCTACGTGCCGACCTCCGACCTGCACGGGCGGTTCGTCTTCAACAGCGACCACAAGCAGGTCATGCAGATGGCGATCGACGGCACCCGCATGGTGCGCGAAGCGATCGAACGCGAAGGGCTCACCGACAAAGTGACCTACGAGTTCTCCCCCGAGGAGTTCACCGACAGCGACCTCGATTTCGTGGTCGAACTCTGCTGCGCGGTCAAGGAGGAGTGGGGCGCAGCCACGCCGGAGAGCTTCATCCTCACCCGGCCC
>CAZPWP010000303.1:1494-3117 GCA_964590295.1 uncultured Victivallis sp. | reverse complement strand
GGCTCTTTACAAAACGGCGGCAGCGTCCTGTTCAGAGCTGCCGTCGCTTGTCGAACAGAAAGAAACGGACTCAATGGGAATAGGGGACTTTCTGTCCGTTGCACTCGATCGTTCCATCGTTCAGCCGGAAGGTGTCATCTCCCACGACCAGCCGGTTGCCGAGGAAAGAGACCGGCCGTGCCGCAGCTCCTTTTCGCAGCGGCTGAAGGACGGTGAAGAAGGTGACGGCCGGCGCTTTTTCCGTGTTCGACACGTTGAGCACGCGGGCGGAACCGGGTTTGCCTTCGTACTGACCGCCGGGGGAGTAGTCGCGTCGTATTCCGTGCATATAGCCGTCGCTCCAGGTGCGGGTCAGACTGCAGTCGGCGAATGTGCTCACCGCAAGATCCGCCCGCGGCCGCTTCAGCAGAACGGTCTCTCCGGTCTCGCCGTCGCCGCTCAGTTTGCCGTCCCGGTTGTTGAAGTGCCACAGCGCGGTGTAGGTGTGAGTTCCCTGCTTGACGGACATGCGGTCGACGACGACAAAGTAGTCGTGTCTGCGCCGGTAGAGAATGGTACGGAGGGCGGTTTCCGGTTTTTCCTTGTAACAGAGCCGCGCGTCTCCGGCGAGCACGTCGAATTCCGGGCCGGATTCCAGCCGGGCCAGCCGGCCGGCCGGCCGGCCGTAGACGGCGTAGGACGGCGCCTTCCCCCAGCTGTTTCCTCGGAAGGGGAAAAGCTGATCTCTGTTGTCGATCCGGATTGTATTGGCCGAGAGGGTCGACTTGTCGTAATTGTAATGAATCGGACTGCGGTAACTGGCGGAGTGGGGGGAGACGATCAGATATTCCCCGTACGCCCCGAGATTGATGGAGTTGCGTTCCGGGCGCTGATGCGCGTATCGGACCCGGGTCGGACCGGCAGTGTAGAGGGAGAGAACCGTACTGTCCCTCTTCCAGGAGGAACGGATGAAGTTTTCTCCGTTCTCAAACCCGCGGATCAGCGGCAGATTCCGTTGTTCCGGAGATTTGCCCTGCGTTTCCGCGGCTTCGGCGAGGTGGACCACCGCCCATCGCCAGTCGGAATTCTGCCAGGAGTCGCCGCGTCCGGAAAAGTAGCGGCCCAGCCAGGCGGCCAGCGGATCGTGCCGGACGTCGGAGAGCATCGCCAGCAGCAGCAGGGGAGGCCGCTCCTGATAGGAGTTGTCTCCGTAGACGACCCGAAGATCCCGGGAATTTTCCTCCGTGCTGTAGAGATACGGATAGGCGAGCCATTCCGGAGAGTGACGAAGTCCCGACTGTTCGAAAAACTGTTTCCGCTCTGCCGGCGTCATCGCCGCCACCGCCCCCAGAAGATTATTCATGGGGAAAAGAAAATAGCCGCTCCCTTCGCCGTAGCTCCCATCGTCTTCCACGGAGTGGTTGATGAAGCGAAGGAGCGCCTCCTTCCCGGCCTGGCAGGCCCTGGGATCCTCCAGATATTTTCCGGTGATATAGGTTCCGTTTGCGACGACGGAGAGAAAATTGTTGACATCCTTGGTGTCTTCCAGATAATTCAGCATAGGAATCAGAGCTTTTGTGCGGAGCGCCTGTTTCACTTCGGCGAGCTCTTCCGGAGAAAAGAGATCTTCCGCACAGCTCATGG
>CAZPWP010000303.1:0-1394 GCA_964590295.1 uncultured Victivallis sp. | reverse complement strand
TCATAGTAATGGGCAAGTTTGAGAAGTCCTTCCCGGCTGCCGTAAATAAGTCCGTGCGGACGGGCGGCGAGGCGGGCGTGATCAATCTGGAACTCTTCGATGGAATAGGTTCGGTGATCGGCCGGTTTCGGAGTGCGGAGTTCCTTGTAGATCTTCGGTGGCGCGGCAGAGAGAACCATCGTGGCGATCAGTGTTGAAAAACACAGTATCTTATTGATTTTCAAATTCATGGGTACCTCCAAACTTGTTGTTGTTCCGAATTTCGTGAAAACGACTTGCAGTTGCCGGCCGGGACAGCCGCATTCCCGGCAATGTTCATTCTCTTCCGCCGGCAATCCTCCCGTTCCCTGGCGTCAGCAAAAATTGGGACGTCGTCATATGGGTCGATTGATGCAGTTTTGGGTATAATATTGCAGGAAGCCGAGATCTTTGAAGACCGTCTCATTTCCATGGTGGGTGCCGACGTGCCCGTCGGCAAAGAGAACATTGACCTGATTGCTGTGACGGGCGTGGAGCAGGCCTGAGGTACCGGTTCCGGAGGCGTAGAGAAGATACAGCTGTTCCCAGGTGCCGTCGTCGGAGGAGCAGCGGATAGAGTCCGCCAGCACCAGCCAGCGCGAGGGATGTTTGATTTTCGGCTGGAAGAGGAAACGAAATTCATTTTGGCTGAATTCAAATTCTCCAGCCCCGCTCGTAGAAAAGTTTTTAGTTCCATAAACATTTGTAGATTGCGTATATTGGAACGGTGCGGCACTCGGGCAGACGGCGATATTGTAATTCGTCAGATAGGCTGTAGTTTCAACTTGCCAGGGGGAACTGTTCGTCGATTTCTGTCCGCTCAACCACATGAACCACGACCGGGACATTCCGCTGCCGCCGTTCACCAGCGGAATGTAGCCGCGGTTGTCGTCGGCATAGAAGGAGAAGGCGGAACCGTTCTGCTTCAGATTGTTCATGCAGGTCGTGGCGCGGGCGCGTTCCCGCGCCTTGTTCAATGCCGGCAGAAGCATTGCCGCTAAAATTGCGATGATCGCGATCACCACGAGGAGTTCGATAAGGGTAAAAGTCCTGCATTTCACCGTTTTCCGGCAGATGGGACCATTTTGACTTTTCATTTTGCGACTCCTGTGCTTTGCTTGCGGTTTTCTGTTCCTTGCTTTACGGTTTGTTCTGCTGCATTCAAATCCCGGACGCACCGTCACCTCTTCCGGATGTGATTTGACTTTCAAATATTTCTACGGAGGCATGATTTCCATCCTTTTTGCACCACTGTTGCGATAATATTATATTATAAATCAGCCGGAATGTCAAGAGAGAAATCGAAAAAAAGGGGAAAAAGTTGCCTCTTCGACGGTCTTTGCCATACGTCACACCTCTTTCACGCTCTGTTAAGC
>CAZPWP010000302.1:0-3123 GCA_964590295.1 uncultured Victivallis sp. | reverse complement strand
GGTCCAGCGGCGTCGCCTTGCGGTCGAATTCCGCCAGCGCCGGATCGACGTTGAAGTAGTCCAGCGCCGCGAAAGGACTGCCGTAGAGGCCCATCCTGCCGTAGGTGGTCGGGACCGGGTGGATCGGCAGCAGCTGGAGAATCCGGCAGCCGAGCGCGCCGAAGATGTGGTCGAGCTGCCGGATCAGCCCCCGGAAGCTCCCCGACGGAGGCAGCACCGCGTAACCGGCCTGGTCCAGTTCCGCCACGGCGGGCGGCTGCCCGCCGGCGTACTCGCTTGTGAGATTTTTCCCGAACTGCCGGACGAAAGCGCAGTAGATGGTGTTGGCGGTCAGCGCCGCGGCGCTCTCCACCTTGATCCGGAAGTTCTCCCCTTCCGCCCACTCGATCGGGGCGCCGTCGTCGGGAATGAAACAGCACTTCGCCTCGAACACCCCCATCTGGGTGAGCGGCAGCGTGACCGAACGGCTGCCGTCCGGATTGCACTGCAGCTCGACGTCGTGCCAGTCCAGCCCCGCCGGAGGACGGTTGTGCTCGTCGAAATCGACGATTTCTCTGCGGCGGATTTCGGCGCGGCCGAGGTTGCTGCGGACCACCGCCCTGCCGGTCCGGCCGGACGCGATTCCCTCCAGGCGGAAGGTGACGGTGTCTCCGGCGTGAAAAATGGTGCGAACGGGTGTAATGCTCTGACGCATGGTGCATTCCTGCTCTCTGAATCGTTGCTTCTGTCTCGTCCCCTAATATACTGTCAAAGCAAAAAAAATAAAGCAATAGTCCCGGTTTTCACTTTAAAAAAACGTATTTTGCATTATATTAAAAAGGTTGCGTCCGCCGCTGTAACTCATACGCAAGATAAGGAGCATTGCGCTTATGTATAGAAAAATCACTGCCGGCATTCTGTTGTTTGCCATCGGGATCGCGGGCGCGGTCTCGGCACTCTTCCTGCGTCCGGCGGAACTTTCCGCCGCCCCGGTCCGCCGGGAGTCCGACGGGAACCGCGATGCGGAGCTCCGGCTCATCACGCAGATGACCGCGCAGCTCTTCGCCGCCAGCCACTACCGGAAACAGCCGCTCGACGAGAAACTCTCCGCCCGGCTCTTCGACGAATATTTCAACTCGCTTGATCCCAACCGGATGTTTTTCACCCGGCAGGATGTGGAGCGCTTCGCCCCGTATCGCGAGACGCTGAGTGCCGCGCTGCAGCGCGGCGACAGCACGTTCGCCTTTCAGGTCTACGACCTCTACCGGGAACGCAACCGCGAGTTCCGCGCCTTCGCCGAGAAGCGGCTGAAGCAGCCGTTCGATTTCTCCGCCGACGAGGTGTACGTCACCGACCGCCGCAAGCTGCCGCGCGTCGCCGACCGCGCCGCGTTGGAGAAACTCTGGGAACAGCGGCTCAAGAACGATATCCTCTACTACCGGCTCTTCGATCGCGCGATGGAGGAGGCGGAGGAGGAGAAAAAGACGAAGAACGCCGCGAAGGACAAGGAGGCGAAGGACAAGGAGGCGCTCCGCGAGGTCGCGAAGAAATGGGCCGGGAAGACCCCCGCCGAAAAGGTGCTCAAGCGGCTCCGCGACATCACCAATTCGCTGGAGAACTCCGACCGGATCGACATTCTCGGGCTCTACCTCAACGCGCTCGCCCAGGTCTACGGTCCCCATTCGAATTACCTCTCTCCCAAGCTGGACGAGGATTTTGAAATCGGCATGAAGCTCTCGCTCACCGGCATCGGCGCCACGCTGACCAGCGACGACGGCTACATCAAGATCGTCGCGATCGTGCCCGGCGGTCCCGCCGCGCTCGACGGGCGGCTCAAGGTCGAGGACCGCATCATCGCCGTCACCCAGGAGAACGGCGATATCGTCGATGTGATCGATATGCCGGTCGACAAGGCGGTCAAGTACATCCGCGGCCCGAAGGACAGCAAGGTGACGCTGACCGTCCTCCCCGGAGAAAAGGGCAAGAACGCGGTTCCGGAAAACATCACGATCACCCGTGACACCGTCAAGCTGGTCGAGAGCGAGGCGAAGGGCGAAGTGCGTTCGATCAGGCGTCCGGACGGCAGGGGCGAAATCAGGATCGGCATCATCACGCTGCCGAGTTTCTACATGGACTTCGACACCGCCTACCGCGGCGATCCGAACTACAAGAGCTGCACCCGCGACGTGAAGCGGATTCTCGAGAAGTTCAAGAAGGAGGGGATCGACGCGGTCGTCATGGATATGCGCCGCAACGGCGGCGGCAGCCTCCCGGAAGCGATCACGCTGAGCGGTCTCTTCATCAAGACCGGTCCGGTGGTGCAGATCCGCACCGGCGACCGCCGCATTCAGGTCAAGTCCGACAACGATCCGGCGATCGCCTATGCCGGTCCGCTGGTGATTCTGACCAGCAAGCTCTCGGCCTCGGCGGCGGAGATCTTCACCGCCGCGCTGCGTGACTGCGGCCGGGCGCTGGTGGTCGGCGACAGCCGCACGTTCGGCAAGGGAACGGTGCTCGACGTGGTTCCGCTGGAGCGCTATCTGAAGTTCGTCGGCCGGAATTTCCCCGCCGGGTCAGCCACCTACGAGACCGCGATGTTCTACCGCACCGCGGGCGGCTCCGTCCAGCAGCTCGGCATCGAGCCGGACATTCAGCTGCCGTCGCTCACCGAGCAGATGGAGGTCGGCGAGATGTTCATGGAGAATCACCTGCCGTGGGACTCGATCAAGCCGGTTCCGCGGGAGATCGTCAATCCCGGGCTCACCTCCTGTCTGCCTGCGCTGAAGGCGGCGTCGGCGAAGCGGATCGCCGCCGATCCCGAGTATCAGACGCTCCTGCGGCGGATTGAGCTCTTCAAACGCTACAAGGACCGTAAGGAGGTCTCGCTCAACGAGGCGAAACGGTGGAAGGAGTACCGCGAGGAGAAGGCGATTCAGGAGGAGTCCGAACGGCTCTATGAGGAGCAGGCCGGCGTTTCCGGGAAATCCGATTCGGCGAAACTCGATCCGGTGCTCAACGAGGCGGTGAACATCGCCGGCGACCTCTGCGCCGCCGAGGTCGCCGCCGAGACCGCCCGCCGCAAATGAGCGTGCTTTTTCTGTTAAGCGCGGTCAGCGCCGCGAAGCATGTCTCTACGGCTTGGCC
>CAZPWP010000301.1:0-3188 GCA_964590295.1 uncultured Victivallis sp. | reverse complement strand
CAAATTTTGTGAAGGTGAAGATTGTTTCAAGCGGTGAACTTTCTATGCATTAAAATGAATCACTGGATTTCCGGAAACAATCAACAGAGAACTTCCAGGGATTCCTTGAGGAAAAAGTGAGGAGGAATCCTTATGGACTTGAAAAATAGAATTCCATGTGCTATTATAAACCATGGCAAATCAATGCACATTGACAAGACATCCATTCTTTCACAAAATTTGGGACAATAACCAAAATTTGGGACAATAACAATTTTTTTGAAATTGGCTCTATAATAACAAAAACGTTCCGACCTCTTCTCGCCCGCCGGGACACCAACAGGAAAGGTTTCGTTATGTTTCACCGGATTTCTTCTGCCGCCGTCATGCTTGCCGTGCTGCTTGCGCTCCCGGTCCGCGGAGCGGAAGCGGCCGCGAAAGAGAGTTACGAGCTCAAACGCGACATCCCCTATCTTGCGGCGGATGCGAAGGCAGACAGCTACCGCCGGAACCGCTGCACGCTCGATCTCTACTATCCGGTCGGCGACAAGGACTTCGCCACGGTGATCTGGTTCCACGGCGGGGGACTCACCGCCGGAAACAAACACATTCCGGCTCAGCTGAAAAACCACGGCTTCGCCATCGCCGCCGTCAATTACCGGCTCGTTCCCGGCGCAAAAACGCCGAAGAATGCCCCCAACGCCGGCGTTAAGGTGACCGACTGCATCGAGGACGCCGCCGCCGCGGTCGGCTGGGTGTACCGCAACATCGCCTCGTTCGGCGGAAATCCGAAGCGGATCTATCTCACTGGCCACTCCGCGGGCGGCTATCTCACGCTGATGGTCGGCATGGCGCCGGAGTACCTCGCTCCCTACGGGCTCAAACCCGCCGATATTGCCGGACTGATGCCGCTCAGCGGCCACACCATCACCCACTACACCGCGCGGCAGCAGCGAAATATCCATATTCTTCAGCCGGTGGTCGATGAGCTTGCACCGCTCTATTTCGTCCGCACGCCCGACCTGCCGCCGATACTGCTGATCACCGGCGACCGTGAGCTGGAGATGGTCGGTCGCTATGAGGAAAACGCCTACCTGATGCGGATGCTCAAACTGAACAAACATCCGGTCACCCTCTATGAACTGCAGGGTTACGGGCACAACATGACCGCCCCGGCGATGCCGCTGCTGCTGAATTATCTCAAAAAAGAGAAAGCGGCGAAATAACCCCCGTTTCAAGGAGAGAGCAAATCATGATTATTCCACCGGCAGCTGTCCCGAATTCCGCCAGTTACCGGGCGACGCAGATCATCCATTACGGAGAGCCGGGCAACGACTTCCAGACCTTTTACCTGACCATACCGAAAGAGTGCGCCGTCCCCGCTCCGATCGCCGTCTGGTTCCACGGCGGCGGCCTCACCGGCGACGGCGCACAAGACTGTCTCCCCGCCCTCTACAACAGGAAAAATATCGTCGTCGAGGTGCGTTACCGGGTCGCGTCGGCGACTCCGGCCACCGGCGCGATCGACGATGCCGCCACGGCGATCGCCCGCGTATTCTCCGACCTCGCGTCCTGGGGCGGCGACCGGAAACGGGTCGTCATCGGCGGCATTTCAGCAGGCGCCTACCTCGCGGCGATCGTCGGAATGAATCCGCGTTTTCTCGCGCCTTACGGCATCGATCCGCGCAAAGAACTCGCCGGACTGCTGCTGGTGAGCGGCCAGATGACCACCCACTTTCAGCTCAAAGCGGATCTCGGCTACCCGGGCAATCAGTTCACGCCGGTGATCGACGACTACGCGCCGATCGCCCACGCCTCTGCGGAACTCCCGCCAATCGTGCTGGTGACCGGCGCGCCGGGCCTGGATATCGCCGGACGTCCGGAGGAGAACGCCTTCTTCGCGGCGACGCTACGGGCGCTCGGCCACCGGCATGTCGAACACTACGTCCTGCCCGGCCACGATCACTCCGGAGCGCTCGCCAGCTGCAACTTCCTGCTGGAACGCTTCCTTCAGCAGATATTCGCGGAGAAGCAATGAATCCAGTCCTGCTCATTGCCGGGCCGGTGCTCGGCTTCGTCGGCATGCTCTCCGGCGGGTACTGGGGGGTCGGCTGCGGCTGGATCGTCGTGCCGGTGCTGCTAATCCTCGGCTTCGAACCGCTCGATGCGGTCGGAATCGGATTGCTGCAGATGGTGCCGTCGACACTGCTTACGGTGATCCAGCAGGCGCCGGAAATCGGCTGGAAGAAAGGCGAACCGGGCCGTTCGCTCGCCATTCCGGTCGGAATCGGCGCATTGCTGACATCGCTCTGCGGCAAGTCGATCAATCACCGCCTCTTCGAACTCTGCGGCCCCGCGCCGCTGCAGTGGATGCTGATCGGGCTCATCACCTTCATCGCGATGCAGACGCTGTGCAGCCGGACCCGCTGCTACAATGATACGATGCCTCCCATCACCCCGCTCCGGAGCCGGATCGCCTTCGCGACCGGACTCGTGACCGGACTCGTCAGCTCGCTGCTCGGCATCGGCGGCGGCCTGCTGATCCGGCCGCTGCTGACCTCGGGATTTCAGGTGCCGGAGTACTACACCAGCCGGATCGTGCGGCTGCTGGTGCTGGTCACCACCGTCACCGGCGGCGTCACCTATCTGGTCAATGCGGGAGAGTTCCACTGGCAGATGTTCTGCGCCGCCATACTGATCGCGGTCGGCGGCATCGTCGGCTTTCCGCTCGGCGCGCAGCTTCACCGGATCGTCTACGACAACGGGTACGCCCAGCACATCCATAAGAGCTTCGCGGTGGTCGCCGTCGCGCTGCTCACCAGCACGCTGTGCAGCATCTTCGGCCTGCAGGCGCAAAGCCGGGTCATCATGATCGCCATCGCGGTACTGCTGATGGTCTACCTCGGACTCTTCGCCTTCTACACGAAGAAGCATCCGCGGGCGATCGCACGGTGATTCCGGAGAGGAGGGTCAACTCTCCCGCCGGGTGAATTCGCAGCCGCAGAAGTTCTGCAGATAGAATCCGTACTGCCGGGCGAGTTCCCGACTGCGGAGGAAGCCGTTCTTCTTCTTGAAATCGTGCGGTTCGAAGTGATCCCAGCGAGAGCCGACCTCGAAGATCATCCGGCTCGACTTGTGCGGACTGACCGTGAGCGTTGTGGTGAAATTCGCCCCGAGCGCCGCCGCGCGGCGGGCGGTCCGCTCGAGCG
>CAZPWP010000300.1:2939-3195 GCA_964590295.1 uncultured Victivallis sp. | reverse complement strand
TCTGGTCACCGGCGGCGGGGCGATGCACCTCAACGACGCCCTGCGCTGCGAAAAGCGGCTGATTCCGGTCTGTCAACACCATGAACAGGCCTGCGCCATCGCCGCCGAAGGATATGTCCGTGCGGGCGGCGGCCTGGCGGTGGTCTCGGTCACCACCGGTCCCGGCGGCACCAATGCGCTGACCGGAGTCATCGGCCAGTGGCTCGATTCGATTCCGGTACTCTATCTCTCCGGACAGGTGAAATTCGAAACAACC
>CAZPWP010000300.1:0-2929 GCA_964590295.1 uncultured Victivallis sp. | reverse complement strand
AGATCAACATCGTCGACATCGTCCGTCCGGTGACCAAATACGCCACCATGGTCACCGAGCCGGAATCGATCCGCGAAGAGCTGGAAAAGGCGCTTTACTATATACAGGAGGGGCGACCCGGCCCGGTCTGGCTGGATATTCCGCTGAATGTACAGGGGGCGTTGATCGATCCCGACGGGCTTCGCGCCTTCACACCGCCTCCTGCGGCGCCGATCCCGGCATGGTACCCGGAAGAGCTATGGAAGCTGCTCCGGCAGGCGAAACGCCCGGCAAGCATCGCCGGAGCCGGCATCCGGATCGCCGGAGCGGAAAAGGCGTTTCTTCAACTTGCCGAACAGCTTCAGATTCCGCTGCTCTCCACCTTTAACGGTATCGGAATCGTTCCGACGGATCACCCCCTTTACGCCGGGAGAATCGGCACGCAGGGGCAGCGGGCGGGAAATTTTGTTCTGCAGAACGCCGACCTGGTCCTCTCGATCGGTTCGCGCAACAACATCCGCCAGGTAAGTTACAACTGGCCGAGTACCTGCCGTGCCGCAGTCAAGGTCTCGGTGGACATCGATCCCGCGGAGTTGAAGAAAAAACTCTTCCGGCCAGATCTGGCGATCCAGCGGGATGCAGGGAAATTCCTCGCGGAATTCGCCGCCTTTTTCCAGCCCCGTCACGCAGAGAAACCGGACTGGTCGGAGTGGCTTGCCTGGTGCCGCGAGCGCCGACGCCGCTATCCGGCCCACACCGCCGAACACCGCGCATGGAACCATCTCATCCATCCCTACCACTTCATGTACGAACTGACCCGCTGTGCCTCCGCTGACTGGAACATCGTCGCCGGAAATGGGACCGCCTGCGTCGCACTTTTCCAGACTGGAATCGTCAAGGTGGGTCGCCCGATGTTCTGGAATTCCGGCTGTGCCTCGATGGGATACGACCTGCCGGCGGCGATCGGGGCGTGTCTCGGCAATGGCCGCCCCACCATCTGCCTCGCGGGTGACGGCAGTTTTATGATGAATCTGCAGGAGCTCCAGACGGTAGTTCACCGGCAACTGCCGCTCAAGATCTTTCTGCTGGACAACAACGGGTACGGCTCCATCAAGCAGACCCAGGGCAACTTTTTCGGTAACGAACTCATCGGTTGTGACGGGCCGAGCGGCGTGAGTTTTCCGGATTTCCGGAAAGTAGCGACGGCCTTCGGCATTCCGGACCGTGAACTTTCCAGTCAGGAGAAGCTTGCGGAAGAAATCGAGGCGATTCTCTCCCTGCCAGGCCCGGTTCTCTGCGTGGTACGCATGCCGGACCATCTCCCGTTTGCCCCGAAACTCTCCTCGAAAAAGCTCCCGGATGGGCGTATGATCTCCAAACCTCTGGAGGACCTCTACCCCTTCCTCGACCGGGAGGAGTTCCGAAAAAGCATGATCATTGAACCGGAACCGGAAGAATAGGATTTGCTACCATGAATGTGTTGGAAAAAGAGATGATCGGCGTTCTGCGTTCCCTGCGGGACGACTGCGGCTGCATCCAGATCAAGGCGGAATTTGAAGCGGAAGGCGCCCGCATGTCCGAATTGATGCGCCTCAAGGACATCACCTCGGCGGTCGGATTGCCGATCATCATGAAGATCGGCGGCGTCGAATCGGTGACCGACGTCTACAACTGCCTTCAGATTGGTGTCGCCAGCATCATTGCGCCGATGGTGGAAACCTCCTACGCGCTCACGAAGTACGCCAACATGATCGAGACGATGATCGCTCCGGACAATGCCGCCGACATCGAGTTCTACTTCAACATGGAGACGATCACCTGCTATCAGAATCTCGACGCCATGCTGAAAATCAGCAAAATCGGTAACATTCAGGGAGTCACGGTCGGACGAGTCGATCTCGCCGGTTCCATGGGGTGCGGCAGGAGCGAAGTCGACAGCGAGCGCTTTTTCGAAATCTGCCGAAACACCTTTGTCAAAACCCGAGCAAAGGGGCTGAAGAACACCCTGGGCGGCGCAATTTCTGCCCGAAGCCGGGATTTTCTTCAGCGCCTGACCCAGATGGAATTGATCGACAAATTCGAAACGCGCAAGGTGGTGTTCCGCGCGGATGCGACCGGGTTTGGCGACAAAATTTTCCGTCGCGCCCTCGAATTCGAACTGCTCTGGCTCAAAAGCAAGCGCCGTTACTACTCCGGTATCCGCAAAGAGGATGAAAGCCGCATCGCCATGCTGGAGAAACGCATCCAGGATATGCAGGAGTAACCCCCATGAACCGCGCCGCTTCCATCCGGTTCGATCTTGTCCTGTTCGATCTGGACGGCACCCTCTGCCGTTCGGAAGAGGATATCATCCTCGCCTGGCAGGAGACGCTCGATACGCTCGGACTCTCCTGCCCCCGCTTCAGGTCGCTCTTCCGCGTCGGCCCATCCCTGCAGGAGATGACCGACATTTTGTTTCCCGGCATCAGCCGGAAGCGGAAGGAGGAGATCACCCGGGAGTTCAAGTTCCGCTACGACAACTCCCCCTTCCCCGGTACAGTTCCGTATGAATGGGCGGACACAATGCTTGCGGCACTGAAACACGCAGGGCGAAAATTGGCCGTCGTCACCAACAAACGACAGGGCCCCACGCGGTTTTTGCTGAAAAAGTTCGGTTGGGAAACGCAATTCGACGGCAGTTTTTCTCCGGATATTCTGCCGGGGAAGACGATGACCAAGCCGGAACTGGTCAGCTGCGCGCTGAAACAGTTCGACATTATACCGGAACACATCATCATGGTCGGCGACACGCTCGGAGACATCGCTGCCGCGCGCAAAAACCGGATTCCCGCCGCCGCCGTGACCTGGGGATACGGCTCACTGGAGGAACTGAAGCAGGCCAAGCCGGATCTTCTCCTGACCCCTACAACCTGGAGGAAACTTCTGCAATGAATCCGAATCTCCGCGAGCG
>CAZPWP010000299.1:0-3239 GCA_964590295.1 uncultured Victivallis sp. | reverse complement strand
GCGGCTTTCTCAAGCGGTCTGTCGGCTGCGGCGGGTTTCTCGTCCTGTTTGGCGGCTTCGGCGGGTTTCTCGGCCGGTTTGGCAGCTTCGGCGGGTTTCTCGGCCGGTCTGGCAGCTTCGGCGGGTTTCTCGACCGGTCTCGCCGCTTCGGCGGCCGGTGCCGGGGCTTCCAGCTGCACCGGTTTCGTCGGAACCGTCAGGTCGGCGACCTCGACGAAACTTTTCGCCACATACAGCTTCAACCCCGCCGGCGGAGCGATCTTCGCCCAGTTGTGGCGGGTGGTACGTTCGACTTTGACCTCGGTTCCGGCGGGAAGCAGGCCGTAACTGGGGGCCGTCTGGGTCGTGTCGCTGCGCATGTTGACCGGCGAGGTCACCTTGCCGTCGCGCAGGAAAACCTCCGAAACGTAGACCGGAGTCGCCGCCGGCGCGGCGATCTCGTAGAATTCGCCACGCACGGCGAGAACGTCGACTTTGGCGCCGGAGCGCAGTTTCATCACCGCGGGCGACCGGAGTTCCGGTTTCATGCGGACATTGAGCAGCCGGGCCGTGACGACTCCTTCCTCTCCGGCATGAAGTGCCAGCGTTCCCAGAACCGCTCCGACCAACAGAATTCCGAATTGTTTTGTCATCTTGACCGCCTTCCTTGAATTTGTCGTGTTTTGTGTTAGATTTACAGATAATATACTTGAATTTCGGACAGGTACAATCGAAAATGAAAAAAAATCTGATTTTGTTTTTTCTCTCCGCGGTTCTGCTCCTGATCCCGACCGGCTGCAGCATGCTGCCGACCGGAGAGGAGGCGCCGCTGCCGCTCTCCGGAACCGTCTGGCGCCCGGTGAAACTTGCCGACTGCGATCTTCTGCCCGCACCCGGGGCCGACGTGCGGCTGGTCTTTCAGGTGGGCAGCCGGGTCGGCGGTTCCGCCGGGGACAACCGTTTCTTCGGACCGTACCGCCTCGTTTCCGGCGGCGGAATGAAGATCGGGCCGCTGAGCGTCACCTGGCGCAACGGTCCGAACCGGGGCTATGAGGAGCGCTTCCTTGCCGCGCTCCGACGGACCGCTTTCTACTCGATCCGGGGAAATACGCTCACGCTGCTGGATGAACAGCGCCGGGAGACGGCGTCCTTCCGTGGGTACGCCGCTTTCCCGGTCGAGCCCGGCGAGGGGAGGTGACGCGATGGAGGGGTACGCCGCTGATTTTCTCCGCTATCTCCGCGCCGAACGGAACGCTTCCGAGCATACGGCGGCGGCCTATTCGCGCGATATCCTCGAATTCGTCACCCGGGTCAAGGGAGGCGATGAGTCGTTCAACGACTGGGGGGGAGTGGACCGCGCCGATGCGAAGATCTTTCTGGTCAAGCTCCACGAGGCGGGGGACGGCAAACGCTCGATGCAGCGCAAACTTTCGGCGATGCGTTCGTTTTTCCGCTTTCTGGTCCGCTCGG
Source organism: uncultured Victivallis sp. (assembly GCA_964590295.1). Lineage (GTDB taxonomy): Bacteria > Verrucomicrobiota > Lentisphaeria > Victivallales > Victivallaceae > Victivallis. The sequence goes on along the minus strand of CAZPWP010000299.1, from coordinate 1,790 downwards.
AACTGGTGAAGGAGAATCCGTTCCTCCGGCTGCCGCCGATCAAGGCGGACCAGCCGCTGCCCCTGGTAATGAGCGTCAATCAGATCGATCGACTGACCGCGGCGGTGGAGGCCTACTGGAGTCAGGCGCTGGCGGCAGGAATTCCGAAGTCGGAGGAATCCGCACACTTCTCCGCCGCGCGCGACCTTGCAATGATCGAGGTGATCTACTCCGGCGGTCTGCGGATCAGCGAAGCGGTCGGGTTGAATTACGGCGACATCGATCTCATCGGCGCAGTGGCCAAGGTGCGGGGCAAGGGGAAGAAGGAGCGTCTCGCCGTGCTCGGGCGACCGGCGGAGCGGGCGCTGCGCGCCTACCTCAAATTGCGGGCCGGAATGGGGATGGGACGTACGCCCGGTTCGCCGGTCTTTCTCAACCAGGCGGGAGCCCGGCTGACCGCCCGGTCATTCCAGCGGAATTTGAAGAACTATTTGCTGACGGCGGGGTTGCCGCCGGATCTCACGCCGCACAAGCTGCGCCATTCGTTTGCGACGCACCTGCTGGATGCCGGGGCGGATCTGCGGAGCGTGCAGGAGATGCTCGGGCACGAAAATCTCAGCACGACGCAGATCTACACTCACGTCAGCGCGGAACGGATGAAAGAGGTTTACAAGGAGGCGCATCCCCGCGCCAAATAGCCGGAGCTCCGCCGCACATCGCAGAAGAAGGGAGGCTTCCCGGCCTGCTGGGGCTGACGGTGCGGAAAATCCGCCGCGCCCGGCGGGAATTCACCGCCCCGACCGCATGGACGCGCTGGTCCGGGCGCCGGCCGAACTCTCCCGGGAGGGAGGCCGCTTCATTCCGGCGTGAGGCGGTTTCGGTCTGTGTTTCCCGTCAAAACTTTTCAAAAAAACGCGGGTTTCCGCAACGGAATTTCAATATTCCGGGCTATTTCGGGGGAGGGAGGGGGATTTTTATTTTGCTTCCTGCTACAAAAACCACCGCGATCATTACAACGCCGCCGCTGCCAATGAATCCCGCCGTGACAGGATGACCGAATTTCGCGCAGAGAACAGCGGCCGTCATGATCGTGAAAATCGACAGAAAGCCGAAGAGCTGCCCCCGCTTGACAGTGGATTGATTGACCTTTACAAGCTCGTCGGCTCGGCGGGCTTCGCTTTCAGAAATCCGGACTATGATATCCTCGCGGTCACTGCGTTTTTTCTGTTCGGCAAGACGCGCCTCCTGCTCTTTTTCCGCCATCGCAATAATACGTTCAGGCCAGTCCGGGGATATCCGCCGATACTTTTCCATTTCGTCCGCGCTTGGCAGCGGGCCGGAATAAGCGACGGTTTGTGTAACCGTTCGTATCTGCCCCGACTGAACGGCAGCCGGGAGCGGTGATTGCCGTGAAGACGGAATTGGCGGTTTGCGTCTGGACATCTTCACTCCTGACATGACAGCGCGCGCTGAAAATCGCCGCCGATGTTCCGCCAGTCTCCGGCCAGACTCTCCATATCGGTGAGCGGCTTGTTTTTGTCCAGCCGGGCCAATAGCGAATCTGTACTTTGGATCGCGCAATTCAGCTCATTTCCGAACATCTCGCTCCCGATGACGCCGGAAAAATCAAACGCCTGCGCAAACCCGAGAAGAAACGCCATGCGACCGTTTCGACTGATTTTCATCATCCTTCCCTCATCTGCCGTTCTGTCGCTGCAAACCACATATCTAAAATATCACACAGTGGAAAAAAAGTCAAGCGGGGCAATTATTTCAGCAGCTCGACGCGCCCCGGTCAAAACCGGCGTCGG
>CAZPWP010000298.1:0-3242 GCA_964590295.1 uncultured Victivallis sp. | reverse complement strand
CATGCGCTCGCGGCGCTGACCGCGCTTAACAGAGCGCGGGCCAGGCCGTGGAGACGTGCTTCGCGGCGCTGACCGCGCTTAACAGAGCGCGAAAGAGGTGTGACGTATGGCAAAGACCGTCGAAGAGGCCATTTTTACGGGCCTCGGCCCTTTTTTGCAGAGAATCTTATCTCCCTTTTCTTGAAAAAAAACAAAACTGTGATATATTCCATCTCCTAACTGTGGATTCTGTCTTGAAACCCGGGCCGGAGAGCCGGCTGCGGGATGGCTGCGGAAAACAACGAAAATCCAAGGAGTTGATAAAATGGCTGTTCCGAAAAGAAAAACCTCGAGAATGAAGAAGCGTCAGCGCAAGGCCGCCAACCGCTACGAAGGCGTTCAGGCGAACTTCTGCACCAACTGCTCCGCCCCCGTGACGCCGCATCGGGTCTGCCTCTCCTGCGGCTGCTACAGCGGCAGACAGGTTCTCAGTGTCGAGGCGTAACCGTTCCCTGCGGGCCGGAGTCGCCTTTGCCGGAATGAGGATGAGGCGTGTCGGAGAAGATGAAGATAGCCGTTGATGCCATGGGCGGAGATTACGCCCCCGGGGTGGTGGTCGAAGGACTCGCCGTCGCCCTGACCGATTTCCCGGAGTATGATTTCGTTCTGGTCGGGCATGCGGAGAAGCTGGCGTTCTACCTGGAGAAATACGGCATCACCGGCCACCCCCGGGTGACGGTGTTTCATGCTCCGACGGTCTGCGAGATGTCGGAACCTTCCGCGATCTCGCTGCGCGCCAAACGCGATTCCTCGATCACCGTCTGCGCCCGGTTGCTCAAGGAGAAAAAGGTCGACGCGATGGTCACGCCGGGCCACACCGGCGCGACGGTGGCGGCGACCAAGGTGCTGCTCCGGACGCTGCCGGGGATCGACCGCCCCGCGCTGGCGGCGAGCCTTCCCGCCCGGGAGGGGCGTTTCCTCCTGATGGATGCGGGCGCCAACCCCGACTGCACTCCGGTCAATCTGGTGCAGTTCGCGGTGATGGGGGAGATCTACGCGCAGTACCTCTTCGGTCTGGAGCGTCCGCGCGTCGGGCTGCTCAGCGTCGGCGGCGAGGAGATCAAGGGATGCGAGCTGACCAAGGAGTCGTTCCCGCTGCTGGAGAAGATGCCGATCCGTTTCGTCGGCAATGTCGAGGCGGACGTCGTTTTCGAAGGAGCCGCCGACGTGCTCATCAGCGACGGATTCGCCGGGAACGTCCTGCTCAAGGGGGTGGAAGGGCTGGCGAAATCCACCCTGTTCTGGCTGAAGCGGGTGCTCTCCAAGAACGCGCTGCGGATCGTCGGGGCGGTTCTCGCCAAGAATGCGTTCCGCGAACTGAAGGCGTTCGGAGACGCCGATGACATCGGCGGCGCCCCGCTGCTCGGCATCAACGGGATCTGCATCATCGGGCACGGTTCGTCCAGCCCGAAGGCGGTCCGCAACGCCATCCGGGTCGCCGGGGAGTGCGTGACGTTCGGGCTCAATGAGCGGATCATCGCCAAGATCCATGAGGCGGGCTGCACCACCGCCGAGCTGGAAAAGAAAATCGCGGACGGCAAGTCCAGAAAATAACCATTCACACGCCGGAGAGCGTAAATGAGCATCAGAATTGCAGGGACCGGATCGTATGTTCCGGAGAAGGTGTTGACCAACGCCGATTTGGAAAAGATGGTGGAGACCAGTGACGAGTGGATCCGCACCCGCACCGGCATCCGGGAACGGCGGATCGCCGCTCCGGACCAGGCCACCAGCGACATGGCCTACATCGCCGGAGCGCGGGCGCTGGAGATGGCCGGCGTCAAAGGCGGGGAGCTCTCCGCCATCATCGTGGCAACCATCACCCCCGACCATGTCTTCCCGGGGACCGGCTGCCTGCTGCAGAAACGTTTCGGCGCGCCCGGCGCGTTCTGCTTCGATCTGGAGGCCGCCTGTTCCGGGCTGCTCTATTCGCTCGATGTGGCCTATTCGCTGATGCGGGTGAACCGCAAATACAAATATGTGCTGGTATGCGGCGCCGAGAAACTCTCCTGCATCACCGACTGGACCGACCGGAACACCTGCGTGCTCTTCGGCGACGGCGCCGGCGCGGTGCTGCTGGAGAACGTCGACGACGACGAGCCGGGCTGCGTGCTGGCCAGCGACCTTCACGCCGACGGCAACTACGGCGACATTCTGCAGATGCCCGCGGGCGGCAGCCGGACGCCCGCCTGCGAGGAGAGCGTCCGCGAACGGATGCACGCGATCCGGATGGCGGGCAAGGAGACCTTCAAGCTCGCGGTTCCGTCGATGGTCAGCGCCAGCCGGAAGGTGCTGGAGGAGGCGGGGGTCGCCCCCTCCGAGGTCAAGCTGGTGATTCCGCACCAGGCGAACCAGCGGATCATCCGCGCGGTCGCGCAGCGGCTCGACGTGCCGGAGGAGCGCGTCTACGAAAACATCAGCCGCTACGGCAACACCTCCGCCGCGTCGATCGGGATCTGCCTCGACGAGGTGGTCCGCGGCGGCCTCGTCGCGCGCGGCGACTATGTGCTGCTGACCGCGTTCGGCGGCGGCCTGACCTGGGGCGCGCTGCTGCTCAAATACTGATACGCTCCGGGAGGGGCGTTTCCGCCGGAACGGAAAATTCACCGCGTTCCCGCGCTTGAAAAACGGCGGAACTGTGTTATTTTATAACGTTGTTGCAGTTAACCTGCATTTCTGGAACCTCGGTCCTCCCGACAGGACTGAAGCGGCGGCGGCCTCGTCCGCGGCCGCGGCGCCATGAGGTTTGCTCCGATGGGAGTCGTCCGCCTCTTTCGCGCCCGTTCCGGAGATGCGAAAACAGATGGAACAGATCCAAATGGAAGAGGCGAAGCACATTTGCGTGTATTCCGGCAGCGCGCATCCGGAGCTTTCACAGCAGATCGCGAACTATCTCGGCATCAGCCTGGGCAAGGTACACCTGACCCATTTTCCCGACGGCGAGATCTTCGTTCAGTTCGAAGAGAACGTCCGGCGGGCCGACGCGTTCCTGATTCAGCCCACCTGCAAGCCGCCGAACGACAATCTCATGGAACTGCTGATCATGATCGACGCCGCCCGCCGGGCGAGCGCCGCCCGGATCACCGCCGTGCTCCCCTTCTTCGGCTATGCCCGGCAGGACCGCAAGGACAAGCCGCGGGTTCCGATCACCGCCAAGCCCGCCGCGAACCTGCGGACGGTCGCCGGCGCGGACCGGAGCATCC
>CAZPWP010000297.1:0-3262 GCA_964590295.1 uncultured Victivallis sp. | reverse complement strand
CGGCTGCGGCACTTCCGCCCGGCATCTCGGTCGACGAGAACGGTGTGTTGAAGCTCGGCGGGCTCTCCGCCACGGTCAACGTCTATGACAAGAGCTGGAAACTGAGCGCTCAGAATCGGTCGAACATCGTTCCGGAGCCGGGTTATCCGGTTCCGTCCGAAAAGGTTTATGAACTCAAAGGCACGCTGAAAGTCCCGCATACGGACGGCTTTACGGTACACGAGTGGGTTCGAGCGCTCACATCGGACACGGCCACCTACTCCATGACGCTGACCAGTCAGGCGGGAATCCGCTGCCAGACCGTTGCGCTCGCCTTGAGCTTGCCGACGCACCGGTTCAATGGGAAAACCATCACCGTAAATGGGAAGGAACTTCCGATCAAGGCGACGTCAAAGCCAATCTCTCACGTCAAAACGCTCCAGATTGTGAACGGAGATCAACTGATCACGATCAAAGGGGATTTTCCGGTCATGATTCGGGATCTCCGGAGTTTTTCGGTACAGAGTTTTTCGATCCGGCTGCTCTTTTCGCGGTCGTCCGGACTGGTGAAAGAGTCGAAGCTCGATTTCTCGGTCACGGTGACGCCGCTGGCGACTGCGCCGGTTTCGCTGGACAAGGCTTCCGGAGCGAAAGTGAGCGGGGACGCCATGGCGAAACTGCTGCGCGCTTACGGCACCAGCGGCGGCGAACTCTCCATCGGCAGCGTGAAGTTTCAGCTCGGGAACGTCCGGAAGAAAAGCGGCTCCGCCCTGCGGATCGGGGCGGGGGAAAACGCCTCCATCCCGGTCTCCGGCAACGGGAATGAACTTTATCTGATTCAGAACGCGACGGAGAGCGGCGCGAAACCGGTCGTCGCTGCGGTCTATGTCGATGGGAGCCGGAAACAGATCGAACTTGCGCACGGTCGCGAATTCAGCACGGTCAAACCGCTGGGAAGATTGCCGAACGGGGCGCTGGCGGCGTCGAACAACGACAGCTTTGACGGGCTTTACTTCACCCATTTCACGCTTCCGGCGGGGGAGATCAACGCTCTTGAATTCGGGAATTCCGGTTCCGGAGAATGGATCGTCGCTGCGGCGACTCTGGCCGGGGGGGTGACGAAACCCGCGACCGTCGAGAGCATCTACTACATTTCCGAGGGGAAAGAGTGGGCGCCGATGGAAAAGGTCAAGCCGGTGGTGGCCGGGTCGATCCTCGATTTCTCCGGAATGCTCGATGCCCCTGCCGGAAAATACGGCTGGATCACAACGGACAAGGACGGCCACTTTACTGCGGAAAAGGCGCCGGGAAAACGGTTTAAGTTCTACGGCCCGAACCTCTGCTTTTCCGCCCAGTATCTCGACAGGGAGAATGCGGAAAAACTTGCCGATGAGCTCGCGCGTCTCGGTTACACGTCGGTGCGGTTTCACCATTTCGACAACTTGCTCTCCGATCCGAAAGGGAACGACTCGACCGTCTTCCTGCCGGAGAAGATCGATCAGCTTGACTATCTCTTCGCCTGCCTGAAAAAGCGGGGGATCTACATCACGATCGACCTCTACTGCAGCCGCCGTTTCCGCAACGGAGAACTGCCGGATGCGCCGATCCGCGAGGGATATGCGATGAAACAACTTCTGAGCGTCTACCCGCCCGCGCGGGAGAACTGGAAGAAGTTCGTCCGCAACCTCCTGACACACCGCAATCCGTACACAGGTCTCACGTGGGGAGAGGATCCGACGCTCTTCGCCGTGTCGCTGTCGAATGAGAATGTGACCATCAACAACTGGAACCGCAAGACGGAACAGCTCTATCTCGACGGATACAAGGCGTATCTTGAGAAGCGGGGGATCGCCACGGAGGAAAATCTGAAGAACCGCGGCGGACTTTTTTACCGCTATCTGACCGATCTGAACATCGAGATGATTCGGGAGTTGAGCGATTTCGTGCACAAGGATCTCGGGTACAGGGGGCTCATCACGGAGGTCAACTTCAGGGGAAACGCGGTGATCTCGGAAATTCGCGACGCGCTTGCGTTTGTCGACAACCATAATTACTGGGATCATCCGAATTCTCTGCCGGGTCACGCATGGAATTTCCCGTTTCTGCACAACCAGATGAGTGCGCTCCGGGCGGCGGCATGGAATCCCCGTACGCAGATGCCTTCCCGAATTTTCGGCAAGCCGTTCATGATGACGGAGATCAACTTCGTGTTCCCGAACCGGCATCGTGCCGAATCCGGCCCGCTGCTCGGCGCATACGCTTCGCTTCAGGACTGGGATGGCCTCTACCGTTTCGCATGGTCGCACGACGACAAGGGCGTGCGCCACGAGTCGCCGATCAACCGGTTCGACATCGCGGAGGATTCTCTTTCGCAGGTTGCCGAGCGGGTGACGAATCTCATGTTCGTGCGCGGAGACGTGAAGCCCGCGCCCTCCGGGATCGCCTGGCCGTACGGGGAGTCGACGTTCCGGGAGATGAACTCCATTACCGAAGCGAATTTCCCGGTCGCCTTCAGCATGCTCGGTTTCTACTGCCGGATCGGCAGTCTGCGTGAAAACCGCACGTTCCCGGATGTGAAGCTCATCCGGAAGCCGAAAGATTTCATGCAGGAGCTTTCCGAAGCCGAAAAGAAGACGATCCGGGAAGCGAACAGGATCAGTCAGACCGGCGAGATCGCCTACGATTCCTCGCGGGGAACTTTGCGGATCGTCTCGCCGAAAACGGAGAGTTTGAGCTTTTTCAAAGGGGCGTTTGCCGGAAAGGTGTTGAAAGTTTCGGACGGTACGCCGGTTTTCCAGATCGTCACCGCCAGCAGCATGGACGGGAAACCGCTCGCCGCCAGCGGCAGAATTCTGCTCTTCCATCAGAGCGACGTGACCAACCGTCACATCCGTTACAGCTCCGAGTCGATGAACGCGGTCGAGCACTGGGGCAAGACGGAACCGCTGATCCGGCGCGCCTCCGCCGTCGTACAGCTCAAACTTGAGCCGGGTGATTTCCGCGTTCTGGTGATCGGTCTCGACGGTATGCCGAAAGGAACGATCCCCGCGACATTTGCGGACGGCGCTCTGCAGTTCAGCGTGGATACCGCAAAATTTGGCGGCAGTATGATCTACCTGATCGAAAAGTAAAGCGATCCGATTCTGCGGAGAGGCTGCCCCCCCCTCTCCGTTTTTTTCGGGTGCGCCCGGCATGGCGTACGACTACCGGGGGAAAGTTCCGAAGCCGCCGCGAGGTGGAATCAGAAGGAAGTCCACAGCAAAGCATTGGCCCGACGAACAGG
>CAZPWP010000296.1:0-3280 GCA_964590295.1 uncultured Victivallis sp. | reverse complement strand
TGCTGCAGAGTTTCGCGAAGCACCGGATCAGCTACATCGCCAAGAACACCAACGCCAACACGATCACCCACTATGTGCCGGAGCGTTCGCGCGGTCTGGAGTCCTGTCTCGCCGAGCTGGCGGAGAACTTCCCCGCCGCGAAGATTTCCAGCCGCAAGGTGGCGGTGATCGCGGTGATCGGCAGCAACATGAAGATTCCGGGGTTCCTGTCGCGGGCGGCGAAGGCGCTGGCCGAGGCGAAGATCAACGTGCTGGCGCTGGATCAGTGCATGCGGCAGGTCAATATGCAGTTCATCATCGACCGCGGGGATTTCGAAGCGGCGCAGAAGGCGCTGCACCGGGAACTGGTGGAGAACGAGGCGCAGCCGTAGGCGGAACGGGCCGGAGAGGCGGCGGTCGGAAATGGAATTCGCGGCAGGTCCGGTTGCCGGCGCGCTGCTGCCGACGACGCCGGCGCTCGGCGGCGCTTTGGTTTGAATAGAAAAGATCCAATATTGCAGGGGTTGGGAACGATGAAAATGAGCAAGCTGGTCGGGCGCCGGATCAAGGAGGATCCGAAGGATGCGAAGACTGTCAGTCACAAATTTCTGATCCGCGGCGGCTACATCCGCCCGGTGTCGGCGGGAATCTATTCGCTGCTGCCGGTCGGGGAACGGATCGTCAAAAAGATCGAGGCGATCATCCGGGAAGAGATGAACCGCATCGACGGGCAGGAGGTGCTCATGCCGGTGGTGCTGCCGGCGGATCTCTGGCGGGAGTCCGGGCGGTACGAGTCGGTCGGGGCGGAGCTGCTGCGCTTCCGCGACCGCAACGACAAGCCGATGATTCTGGCGATGACCCACGAGGAGGCGATCGTCCACCTGGTGCGCACCGAGCTCAACAGCTACAGGCAGCTGCCGGTGATGCTCTACCAGATCCAGACCAAATCCCGCGACGAGGCGCGTCCGCGGGCGGGACTCGTCCGCACGCGCGAATTCACGATGAAGGACGCCTACAGCTTCCATACCGATCAGGCGGATCTGGAGCGCTGCTACGCCCGCTGTCACGAGGCGTACGAGCGGATTTTCCGCCGGGTGGGGATGAAGAACGTGCTGTCGATCGAATCCAATTCCGGCATGATGGGCGGCAATGTGTCGCACGAATTCATGGCGATCTGCGACTGCGGCGAGGACACGGTCATCACCAACGCCGACTGCAGCTACCGGGCCAACCGCGAAATCGCGGTGGCGGCGTGGAAGTTCGAGAAGGAGGAACCGCTTCCGCTGGAGAAGGTTCACACCCCGGGCATGAAGACGATCGAGGAGGTCGCCGGATTTCTCGGCGTGAAGCCGGAGCACACCGGCAAGGCGGTCTTCTATCAGGACGCGCGCACCGGCGAACTCATTTTCGTGCTGATCCGCGGCGACTTCGAGGTCAACGAGGTGAAGCTGGCCAACGCGCTGAAGGTGGCGGAGCTGAAGTTCGCCGACGACGCCGCGATCGAGGCGGCGGGCGCGGTGCCCGGCTTCGCCAGTCCGGTCGGAATCGATCCCGGAAAGGCGCGGATCGTCGTGGACCGCTCGGCGGCGGAGTCCGGCAATCTGGTGGTCGGCGCCAACGAGGCGGACTTCCACTACCGGAACTTCCACTTCGACCGCGACCTGGCCGGAAGCGACTGCCTGGTTGCCGACATCGCCTGCGTGCGGGAGGGGGATCCCTGTCCGCTCACCGGGCAGCCGCTGCGATTCCTGCGCGGCATCGAGGTGGGGAACATCTTCCAGCTCGGGACCAAATATTCCGACGCGATGCACTGCGACTACCTCGACCGCGACGGCAGGCCGCATCCGATGGTCATGGGTTGCTACGGCATCGGCGTCGGCCGGGCGATGGCGGCGGTGATCGAGCAGAGCTGCGACGAATACGGCCCGATCTGGCCGATGTCGATTGCGCCGTGGCAGGTGGAGCTGTGTGCGATCAATCCGGAGAAGGAGGGGGTCGGCGAAGCGTGCGGGCGGCTCTATGCCGAACTGCAGGCTGCCGGAATCGAGGTGCTCTACGACGACCGCGGCGAGAAGGCCGGTTCGATGTTCAGCGATGCCGATCTGCTCGGCATTCCGCTGCGGCTGGTGGTGTCGCCCCGGACCCTGGCGGAGAAGCAGGTGGAGTTCAAGGTGCGCGGCAGCCGTGATGCGGAGCGGATTGCGCTCGACGCGGCGGTCTCCCATGTCGCCTCCCGGATTGAGACGGAGCTGGAAAAATACCGCTGACCGGCGAAAAAAATTCCGGAGTACTTGAAAACGTTCCGGGAATATCGTATATTGTCAAAATCCGGCGGAAGCGATCCCGTCGGGAGGGGAAAGGAGAGGCCGCGCCGGAGGAGCAGGAAAACCGGAAGAATTTTCCGATCCTTCCCGCCGCGGACCGGTCGCCCGGCTCCGACGCGAAACGGCATCCGCCGGGGAGGTGTTGTCTCGAAGCGATGCTGCCGCGGGGAGAAATCAAACATCCGCGTTCCGCGGCTCCGGTCAGGGAGATTCTGCGGAAGGCGTCGGCTCCGGCGAAGGCCGGGAAATAGAAGAGAGGAGTGTGTATCATGTGGAACTATACCGATAAAGTGATGGACCATTTTCTGCATCCGCGCAATGTGGGCGAGGTGGAGAATCCCGACGGTGTGGGCGAGGTGGGCAACGCCGCCTGCGGCGACGCGCTGAAGCTCACCTTCAAGCTCGACAAGGAGGGGCGGATCGCCGACGTCAAGTTCAAGACCTTCGGCTGCGCCAGCGCGATTGCGTCGAGCTCCGCTCTGACCGAACTGATCAAGGGCAAGACGCTGGAGGAGGCCGGGAAGATCACCAACCAGGAGATTGCCGGGATGCTCGGCGGCCTTCCGGAGGCGAAGATGCACTGCTCGGTGATGGGCATGGAGGCGCTTCAGGCGGCCATCTGCCACTACCGGGGAGAGAAGAGTCCGTTTGAAAAGGATGCGGACCACGAGGGGCGGATCGTCTGCAAATGCTTCGGCGTCACCGACGTGAAGATCCTCAAAGTCGCGAAGGAGAACAAACTGCACAAGGCCGGGGAGGTCACGCACTACTGCAAGGCGGGCGGTGCGTGCGGCGCATGTCTCGACGACATCCAGCACCTGCTCGACGACATGTGGAAACTGGAGAACGTCGGGAAATGATGAGTTTCGACGAGCTGCGGCAGGCGGAGGGGGAGCTGAAGAGCCGGATCGATCACCTCCATGAATTCCTGCGTATCGATGAGCGCAGGGAGGAGATGGCGGAGCTGGAGAAGAAGA
>CAZPWP010000295.1:0-3302 GCA_964590295.1 uncultured Victivallis sp. | reverse complement strand
TCAACTCGCTGTTCGAATACACCCGCTTCGGATTCGACCGGCTCGACTACCTGCTCGCCTGCCTGAAGAAGCGGGGAATCTACTACACCACCGACGTCTACGTGTCGCGCCGGAACATCCCCGCCGCCGAACTCGGCAGCATTGGAGCCATCGCCACCCCCGCCGAATACAAGGCTCTCTTCTACATCAACGACGACGTCTACGCCGACTGGGAACGCTGGGCGAAGGCGTTTCTCACCCGGGTCAACCCCCATACCGGTCTGGCGCTCAAGGACGATCCGGCGCTCATCACCCTCTCGCTGGTCAACGAGGGCAATCCCGACTCCCGGTGGAGCCCCCGGGCAATGCCTCTCTACAACGCCCGCTTCGCCGAATGGAAGAAGACGCACACCAACGGCATCTTCGCCGAATTTCTCTCGGAACTGACCTCCGGCCGTTACCGGCAGATGGCGGAATTCCTGCGCGGTCTCGGCTGCCGGACGCTGCTTACCGATCAGAATTTTCGGTGTAATCTCCCGCTCGCGGCCAGTCGTTCGCTCTACGACTTCGTCGACAACCACGCCTACTGGGATCACCCCCGCTTCGCCGAAAAGCCGTGGCAGCTGCCGGTGTTGCCGTCGCAGTCTCATCCGCTGGCGGCACGCCCCGGAATCCCGGGGCGGCTCATGCCCTCCCGGATCTTCGGCAAGCCGTTTACGATAAGTGAATTCGACTACGCCAACCCCAATCGGTTCCGCGCCGTCGGTCCGGCCCTGATGGCGGCGTATGCGGCGTTTCAGTCGTGGGACGGGCTCTTCCCCTTCGCCTATGCCCACAGCCTCAACGCGGTGACCAATCCGGCCAACACCCGCGGCTTCTTCGACATCGCCACCGATCCGGTCAAGGCGTTCTCCCAGCGGCTCGGCGCACGGATCTTCCTCCATGGCGGCGTCCGATCGGCCGAGCGCGCCTTCGCCGCCGTCGCCACATCGCCGTTCCGCAAAGGGGCCGAGGCCGAAGCCCCCCTCCCCTTCAGCGACCTCGGATTCCTCGCCCGCATCGGGCTGGCGACCTCCCTCTCCCTCCCCGGAAATCGCGTGGACGCCCTGATCGACATCGGCACCGGCACCGCTCCGGCCGACGGGAGCCTCCCCTCGTTCTCCGCCTCGGAAACGCTGATTCCCGATCTGATCCGGGCCGGACTGCTGCCGAAAGGCTGTTTCGACGCCGATTCCGGCCGCTTCACCGCTCCCGGCGGCCAGCTGGAACTGAACCGGAAACTGCAAACGCTCCGGGTCACCGCTCCCGGAGCGGAAGTTCTCGCGCCCGCCCCCGGCAAAACGCTCAAAGGCGGGCTTCTCACGGTGGAACAATCCAGCGTCCCCGCCGTTTTCGCCCTGCTCCCGGTCGACGGCACCGAATTTGACTCCGCCCGGCGGATGACCCTCTTCCACCTGACCAACACGCAGGCGACCGGCATGAAGTTCGGCAACGCTCATCTCGAGCAGCTGGAGAGCTGGGGCAAACTCCCCTTCCTCGCCCGGCGCGGCACTGCGCAGGTCACGCTCCGCCTCCCCCGCGGCAACTGGGAGCTCTACGCGCTCGACACCGCCGGGAAACGGATCGCCCGGGTCACGCCGGAAACCGCTTCGGACGGCGCCCTCCGCCTCGAACTCGACAATGCCCGTTATCCCGAAGCGGTTTTCACCTATGAACTCATCCGCAAGTAGAGAGAATATGGACCTCAATTCCGAAGCGCTCTTTCTCCCGACCCGGCGGCCGTTCCCGAAAACGGAGATTCCGGAGGTGATCTTCGACGAACACCTCGAATGGGTGGAACTCTATATGGAAGCGTGGCGTTCCGCCTGGCGGCACGTCTACGAATCGGCGGCGACACCGGTCTCCCCCTACATGGGCGAAGGGTGCGCCACCGCGCGGGTGTGGATCTGGGACACCTCGCTCATAAGCTTCTTCTGCCGCTATGCCGCCCACGCCTTCCCGGGAATCGAGAGCCTCGACAACCTCTATGCGATCATGTCGGGCGCCCCCGCCCGGCTGAAGATCCAGCACCCGGACAATCCGCCGCTGGCCGCCTGGGCGGAGCTCGAATACTTCCGCTTCACCGGCGACACCACCCGGATCCACCGTCTCCTCGAGCAGGATCGCACGCTGGAGCGCCACTACGAATTTCTGGAGAACTGCAAAGAGGGCACTCCCGATCCCGCCTGGGGAGCCATTCCGCTCTCCTTGCGGAAAACCCCGGAGGGATACCGCTGGAACGGCTACTCCTCCGGCATGGACAACACCCCCCGCGGCCGCGACGACTGGAACGGTCTTCTCTGGTTCGACGCCGTCGCCCAGCAGGGACTCGCCGCCCGCTCGATCGCCGAGCTCGCCGCCATCATCGGCGACGAACCGCTGCGCAGGAGATTCCAGGAGGAGTATCGGCAGAAAACTGAACTGCTTCAGCACTACTGGGATCCGGAAACCGGCGCCTTTCAGGACCGCCGGAACGGCGCCTTCTGCCGGGTGCTCACCCCGGCGATCTTCTGGCCGATGGCGGCGAAAATGGCGACACCGGCCCAGGCGAAGCAGCTCGCCGCCCATCTGGAGAATCCGGAGGAGCTCGGCGGGCGCTGTCCCTGCCCGACGGTGAGCCGCAACGATCCGGCCTTCACGCCGGAAGGCGCTTACTGGCGGGGTTCGGTCTGGGTGCCGCTGGCCTACGTCGCCTCGGTCGCGCTGCGAAACTACGGGTTCGACGACGCCGCGCGCCGCCTCACGGAAAAACTGCTCTCCCACATGTACCAGACCTGGCGGAGCTGCGTCCCCCATTCGATCTGGGAGTGCTACAAACCGGACCGGCCCGAACCAGCCCTCAACAGCAAGGGGAGAATCTGCCGCGCCGACTTCTGCGGCTGGTCCGCGCTCGGACCGGTTTCGATGCTGATCGAGAACCTCATCGGCATCCGCGAGGTTTCCGCGCAGGAGAATTTCATCCGGTGGGAGAGCACCTCCCCCCGGCGGCACGGCATCCGGAATCTCCGCTTCGGCGGCAACACCGTTTCGCTGCTCTCCGACGAGGCCGGAATCCATGTCAGTGCGACCCGGCCCTTCACGCTGGAACACAACGGCGTCCGCCACCTCTGTCCGGCGGGAGAGACGCTGCTCGTTCCCGCCGAACCGGCACCGGTTTAATGCCGGAACCGGAGGGCCCGGCGCACCTCCTTCTCCCGCACCGGATGGAACACGACGGAGAGAGAGCGGTGTAACCGTCAAATCTGAACTGCCGCATCTCTTGCACCGGAACTGCGTGCGTCGCA
>CAZPWP010000294.1:0-3304 GCA_964590295.1 uncultured Victivallis sp. | reverse complement strand
TTTCGAGCGTGAAAGAGGTGTGACGTATGGCAAAAACCGTCGAAGAGGCAAAAAATCTCCCCCTGCTTCCCCCCTCACCATAGGGCTGGCTGGGCGCTTACGAAGGAAAGAGATCCGCATCCGGTCCGCCTCTTCCTTCATTCTGAAACTCGGCAAGACAACGACCCGCATTTCCGCCGGCGAGAGAGTTCCTCCCCTCCCCTTCCCGGAACACGGCGGTCGCTGAATTCTCCGTTCTCCGGTCCACAATTTCTGCGAGGTTGCAGATTGCAAAAGAGGACGGATACCTTGCCCGCGGTCGGCGGCCGGCTCTTCCCCCTTCGTCAGGAGCTGAGCCGCTCCCAGAGCAGACGCGCCCGCCAGGCGCGCTCCTGCGCCGTCTCCCGGCTCTTCGCCTCGGAAATCAGCCGCAGCGACCCCTCCGTAGCGGAGAGACGCAGACTCAGAAAGCCGTCCGGCCAGTCAAACCGCAACCCGTCACAGTCGTTGACCTCCGCTTCGTCATCGAACTCCTGACGCAGACGGCGCAGCAGAAGATAGGCGTGCGGAGAGTCACACGGAATCGTCTGTTTCACCATTTCGTAACGGGGCAATGCCGCCACCAGTCCGCTGAGCGGAGTGCGGCGGCGCGCCACCGCCTCCAGCAGCAGCCCCGCCATCAGAAATCCATCGAAGCCGTTCAGTCCCCGGATGGTCATCGAACCACTCCCCTCCCCGGCGGCAACCGCTTCGACCGAACGCATCATGTCAATCACATTCGCCTGCCCTACCCGCCCCTTATCCAGCACATCGCCATGCCGGATAACGACATCGTCGATCGTACGGGAACTGCAGATGTTCGTCACGACGTGAGAACCCGCCGGAAAACGCTCCAGCACGTAATCCAGCAGCAGCGGAAAGGTCAACTCTTCGCTGAGCGGTTCGCCGGTGTCGCTCACCACTCCCATCCGGCTCAGGTCGC
The DNA here is from genome assembly GCA_964590295.1 of uncultured Victivallis sp. Classification (GTDB taxonomy): domain Bacteria; phylum Verrucomicrobiota; class Lentisphaeria; order Victivallales; family Victivallaceae; genus Victivallis. The sequence continues at coordinate 2,343 of CAZPWP010000294.1, read as the reverse complement.
TGTTGAACACCAGCCCCGCCGCAGCGCCGAGCGGCGCGATGATTGAGCGGATCGGCGATTCACTCCGCGGACGCGGCTCCGGATCCCGCGGCAGCACTCCGTTGGGCACGTCGTTCACCGAAACCAGATCCAGCCCGAAGCGCACGGCAAAGGTCCGCGCATGCGCCGCCCCGGAACCGTTGCAGAAATCCCCCAGCACCCGGAACTCCGCCGCCGCAATCGCTGCGGCATCGAGCGTTTCGGCAAGATAATCCCAGTACGCTTCGAGCATCGCCGGTTCCAGCTGTTCAAACGGATGAATCCCGGCAGCCGCAGCCGAGCGGAAACGCCGCCCGTGGTAGAGGTCGAAGAGCTCCCGGCGGCGCAGTGCATCGAAGTAGGAGCCGTCGGCAGCCAGCGGAATCAACGCGTTCCACCCCGCCGCCTGATGCCCGCCGGTAATCAGCATTCCGCCGCCGAATCCGAAGCGCGGCACCAGAAAGTGCATCATTCCGGCAGTGAGCACGCCGCCGTCGACCACCCGGCAGCCGCAGCCGGTCAGTGAGGAAATCACCGCGCAGCGGAGCATCTCCGACGAGGTGCGCGGATCACATCCGACCAGCACCGGGGCATCCTCCTCCACCATCGACGCGAAAGCCGCCGCGAAATCGCACGCCGCCCCGGGCGTCAGCCCCGGACCGACCATGCCGCGCATCCCAGCGGCGCCGATACTCAACTGTCTTGTACTTCTCTCCTGCATCGTCTCAAAGATCCTGTGACACGTCGCTTTTCTTTCAACATAGCACCGAATCGGCCGTTTCGCAATCGCCGTTCCGGGAAATCCACGCGGATTCCGGCGGGAAAACCCCGGTTGTTTATGGAAAAATTGCAGAGAAGATGTTGAATTCCCGCCGCTTCGGTGGTATAGTGAAAGGCCATCAAAAACAGGAATGCAAATATGAAATACAAAGCTGTTTTTCTCTGCGATCACCCCGCTCAGGTGGACTACGTCTATTCACCGGATCGGAAGGCCCGGATCGCCGAACTCACCAATCTGCGCGACGGCACCATCACCGCCGAAGATCTCGCCCGCGGCGACTTCTCCGACGTCGAGGTACTCTTCTCCACGTGGGGGATGCCGTCGCTCAACGAAGCCGAACTTGCCCGGTATCTGCCCAGTCTCAAAGCGGTCTTCTACGGCGCCGGCGCCACCGACAGCTTCGTGCGGCCGCTGCTCGCACGTGGCGTCAAGGTGCTCAGCGCGTGGCAGGCGAATGCGATTCCGGTGGCGGAGTTCTGCGTCGCGCAAATCCTGCTCTCGCTCAAGGAGTATTTCCGCAACAGCCGCGAAATCCACCGCACCGGCGACTGGCAGAGCGGCAAAGCGTGCACCGGTCCCGGCGTCTACGGCGAAACCGTCGCGCTGATCGGCGCCGGCGCCATCTCCACCAAAGTCAGGGAGCTGCTTCAGGCCTTCCAGATCAACGTGGCAGTGGTGCCTTCGCGCCCGGAACGGCGGACTGTCTCGCTCGAAGAGGTGTTCAAGACCGCCTTCGTCATCAGCAACCATCTGCCGAACCGCGATGACAACATCGGCGTTCTGCACCGCGGGCTCTTCGCCTCGATGCGGCACGGCGCGACCTTCATCAACACCGGCCGCGGCGCCCAGGTCGACGAAGCGGGCCTCATCGAGGTGCTCGAAGCGCGTCCCGACCTCACCGCGCTGCTCGACGTGACCCATCCGGAGCCGCCGGAACCGGGTTCGAAGCTCTACACGCTGCCCAATGTCCGGCTGTCGAGCCACATCGCCGGTTCCGTCAACGACGAAGTCCACCGCATGGCCGACTACATGATCGAGGAGCTGGAGCGCTACATCGCGGGCGAACCGCTCCGCTACGAGGTCAGCGAATCGATGCTGCTCACCAGCAAAAAATAGTTATAGATTCGGCAATTAACACTACTTGTATTTTCCGATTTGTGGCGTATCCTGTTTCCCTGTGATGAGCAATTGCACCGCCCGTCAAACAGATGCCGTCGCACTTGCCGAAAGGCGGGAGCAAGCCGTTCGCCTTTATCAAAGTAAGCGCCCAGCCGGCCCCATGGCGAGGGGGAGCAGGGGGTTGGCTGGGCGCTTGCGTAAGAACATAGCACGTGGGGTTGCTCAAGTCCAGATGGGGTTGGCCGGGCGCATACTTGACAATCGCCGTCATCGCCGATATCGATTCCCCAGTTGTTGGATGGTTGGCCGGGCGCATACTTGACAATCGCCCCCGTTGCTGCAGCCTTCTCCCGATCGTCGTACGGCCATGCCATGAAAAACGGGAGCCCGGAAAGTCGGACTCCCGCTCGTGTTGAGACACAAGA
>CAZPWP010000293.1:0-3319 GCA_964590295.1 uncultured Victivallis sp. | reverse complement strand
CGGGGAGGTGCTCCCGCAAACGGTGTTACGAACCGTCGAAGCGGCCGGCGACGGCCTGGCCCGCGCTCTGTTAAGCGCGGTCAGCGCCGCGAGACTGCTTTGCGCCCGCCTCAGAGAAAAAAAGGAAGCCGCGACCCGGGAAAATCCCGCGCGGCTCCTGCTTTCCATCGTCTGTCAGTCGATGTATTCGATATCGGTGACGACGATCTGCCCGGTCGATGCACTCACCTGCTCCAGCGTGACCAGCATCTTCACTTCGCCGGTGATCTCGTCGAAGTAGAGATAGTCATCCGGACTCTTGTTTGCATCCTCAGTTGCGTTGGTATCGAAAGCATCAATGGGCGAATCTATCTTGGAGGAGCCCGTTTTGTAGCGAAGGGCATCGAAGACACCGTACTGGCACTCGCGGGTTACCGCGGCATTGGTCAGCGGGTTGATCCTGGTGACGGTTCCTTCCACGTCGCGGATGGTCTGCGCCACGACAATGAACCGGATGACGTTGGAGGCGGATTGTTCTGTTTTGAGCAGGTTGATCGTTTTCCCGACAATCTCCTCCTGCTGGGCGTCGGAGGCGTCGGTCATTGACACTAAGCCGAATGCATTGGCGAGGCTGTTGCCGTTGCTGCTCCAGTCAAGGAACTGGGTGCGGCTGGCGAACGGGCGGTCGGTGGAGGACTTGAGATAGCTGACAACTTCGCTGGTTGAGGTCAGCGCTGTTCCCGTGCTGCTTCCCGTGCTGCTTCCCGTGCCGCTGGTTTCGAAATCATAGATCTCCTGCCCGTATCGGATGTTGTAGAAGAGCGCCTCTCCCATCTGATCGTCATAGTCGCTCTGGTAGCCTTCGTTGATGCCGGTGTCCGAGCAGAGCATGTTGATGTTGACGAGGCCGTAGCTGTAAGCTTTTTCCGTCAGTTTGACCTGTTCCAGAATACCGCCGTCGCCTTCTGCGTACGAAGTCCCGGAAGAGTTGTCCCAGGAAAGACCCTGTTTCATGTCGGAGGGGGAGATGGAATCGGATCCGCCCGGAGCGCCCGCCGTTTTCAGGTTGAGCGTCTGCCAGGCGGCGCCCCGGTGGATCACGCCCAGCTCCCAGAGGCTCTGCATGGGGGCGTTCCGAATGTATGCGGTCGACAGATGGTTGTCGTCGCCGCCCCAGGCGGGGCCATCGTTCGCGACCTTCTTTTCCGTGTCATACTTGCTGGTATCGGTGAGGTTGCCGGGATTGAAGGGGTGAGGGGGATCCGTTTCGGAATCCCACTTCTTGTTGGCGACGCCGGTGATGGCGCCGGAGTTGTTGGTGACGCACATCACCTCTTCCCATTGGGAATCGCCCCGCGCAACCCGGGCGGTGGTCACCCAGTCGCCCTCATTCAGGTTCTGCCGGGGATCGATCCCCCGGATGCCGCCGAGCAGGAACTTGAAACTCTTCTCGTCTTCGTCAGTGGCGGAACCCGAGAATGTGATGGTTCCCGTGTATTCCAGCGCAGCGTCGGGAGAACGGACATAATCCACCCCGAACGTGCTGGAACCGCTTTCCGTATCAGAATAGGTCCCCTGCAGAAGCAGCGGACCGCGTTTGACGGCAACCCGGGTGATTTCCACCGTATCGACCGTGATGCCGGTAGGTCCGGAAACAATAGCGGTCGGGGTGCGGCCTTCCTGTTTCTCTATAATTCCCTTGAGATAAGTGTCGGTGGTGTCGAGTGCGTTTTCCGCCGACAGCACACCGTACCAGCGGTTGGCTCCAGTCATATCCGCCGCCTGGAAGGGATATTCTTCACTGAGCGGCAAGGAGAATGAGAGGGCGTTGTTCGTATCGCTCGGCGCGGACAGCGGGTTCGAAGTGCTGGTGCTGGTCCAGGTTCCGCTGAATTCTTTTTCCAATGTTTCTCCGGAAGCCGGCAGCGAGACCGTAACCGTCGCTTCCGCTTCATTACCGTCAGTATCGGTATATTTATATTTGATCTCGTTATAGGTCGCACCGGTGATCTTCCCTTCCAGCGCGATCTCCCGTACGCTGTTCTTAAAGGTGAAGCTGGCGAAGCCGTCCGGAATATCCCGGTAGATCCGTGCAAGCTTCACGGCGGGGTAGAGATCCAGCTGGAATTTGATGTTTCCATCAGTGTCCGCCGCAATCCCGGCGGTTTTTGCGTCATCTCCCTGATGAATGGCGAGCCGATAGCCGAGCTCGTAGATGTAGGGGGTGCGTTCGTTGCCGGTGTAGGTCGGTTCCGTCGCTCCTTCCTCGACACTCCAGTCGGCGGCGGGAACATCTGAAGTCGGTATCGAGTCGGAATCGCAATAATCGTTCAGGTTGGCCGCAATCTGCTTGCGACGGGCCGTCAAGCTTGTAAAGGTCTCCGCGGTATCTGCGATTTGCTTCAGAAACGGGATCCCGGTATCCGCCGGGGTATTCTCGTCGGTCAGTTTGAACTCTTCGCTGTTTCCGGCGAGCTTGTCGAGAATGGCGTCGCTGTTTTTGCTGAGGGTGATGGTGGTATCGTTGCGGAAGCGGTCGTACCAGTTTTCGTCACCGAGAGCGCAGTCGTCGAGTTCGCCGAGATTGAAACGGTGCAGCAATTTGTATTCGGAAGAGGTTATGTCGTAACGGTAATACTCCGGCTCCGCCGGTGCGGAGCCCCCGGTAAACCAGCGCTCGTTAAACGAGTTATTTTGCTATCCCGGACTGTCAGTATCGGTGTATTCGTAGAAATATTTCCCTGAATCGCTGTATCTCTCGAAAAAAAGGTCCAAACTGGTGATATCATCCAGTTCATCAGGGGCCACGTTACTCCAGCTGTTCAACGGGGTTGTCTTGTCGAGATTCAGTTCATTGATGGATTTGCCCCAGCGGTTGTTCCATGGTATCTGATCGGTTGCCGGCGTGCCGGTCGAATGGTCCGTCTGCGCATAAACTCCGCGCAGGACGTTATCCAGATTGATTTTACTCTTGCCGCTGGCCAGAACCTGCTGGTAGGCGATCCGGCCGATGATCTTCCGGTCGGAGTCACTTTCGGGTTTGTCGAAAACAAACGCCCATTTGGGGTTCTTATAAGTGGTGGAAGTCGGCGTATCTGTTGTAACCGATGACGGCGGTGTCAGAAGCGAATCCTTGGTACTGAACAAGCCATCCGCAAAAACCTTGTCGTTTTTATCTGTGCCATAACTATATACATCGGAATAATCGACCGGTATGACCACGGGGCTGTGGTTGACTGCCTGATACTGGTAATACATGACGGCGATCGCAATCCGGCTGATGGCGGACTGGGCGAGCAGTTTTGCCTGGCTTCTGCTGCTGTTGTTGGCGGCGACCTTC
>CAZPWP010000292.1:0-3415 GCA_964590295.1 uncultured Victivallis sp. | reverse complement strand
CGGTTGCCGAAGTGATCCACGATGCCGTCGCAGAGCGGCGCCTCGGGGCCGACGACGGTGAGATCCGCCGCGTGTTCCGCCGCGAAATCGGCGAGTTTCTCCAATTCGCCGACGCCGATCGGAACGCATTCGGCATCGGCGGAGATCCCGGCGTTGCCGGGGGCGCAGTAGACGGTTTCCACCTCGGGACTCTGCTTCAACTGCCAGACGAGCGCGTGCTCGCGCCCGCCGGAACCGACGACCAGAACTTTCATTCCACTCTCTCCATCAGAAAATTTGCGGCGATGCCGCTTGAAATCTCCGTAAAAACCATTAATATAACTGTAACTCCAAAACAGGGAAATTGAAAGCCGATTCGATGGAAAATCGCGATGAAATTTTGAAACTGGATGATTCCGCCCTCTCCGCCTGCTGTGAACTGGAGTTTTTCAAGGGGACCGGCAACGGCGGCCGGAAGCGGAACAAAACCTCCAGCGCCGCCCGGGTGCGACTGCCGGCGTTCGGCGTCGTCGCGGAGGACTGCACCGAACGAAGCCAGCACCGCAACCGCGCCGCCGCATTGCGCAAGCTCCGGCTCGCCCTCGCCTACCGGATCCGGCAGAGCCCGGCGGAACCGCCGGAGCGGGTCGAATGCGCCGTCGACCACGCCGGCTACCCGCTCATGCTGGCCCATCTGCTCGATCTGCTCGAGGAGGAGAAATGGGAGCTGAAACCGGCGGCAGAACGGTGCGGCATCTCCGCCACCGCGCTGGTGAAACGGCTCGCCCGCGATCCGGAGCTGTGGAGTTTCGCCAACCGGGAACGTCAGCGTTTCGGGCGCTGCCCGCTGCGCAAACCGTAATTTTGGGAAAGGACAATCCGATGAAAGAACTTCCGCCGCCGCCGGTCCATCGGGAAACCTTCCGCGTCCGCTGCCGGGAGACCGACCGGAACGGCCTGCTGAAACTCTCCAGCTGGTTTGATTTTCTGCAGGAGGCCGCCGCCAACCACGCCGCACGGCTCGGCGTGGGGCTGGAGGCGCTCTCCGAACGGGGACTGCTGTGGGTGCTGTCGCGGCTCCATCTGACGATCCGCCGCTATCCGGCAATCGGGGAGAGCGTCACGGCGGAGACCTGGCCGAACGGCTTCCGCCGCCTCTTCGCGCACCGCCAGTTCCACCTGACCGGGGAGGACGGGGGAGAAATTGCGGTGGCGTCGAGCGCGTGGCTGCTGCTTTCGGCGGAAAAGCTGCGTCCGGTTCGGCTGGAACAGCTGCCGGCCGCCCTGCCCCGGAATGCGGAGAAGCCGGATTACTTCCCGCTGGAAACCAAACTGCCGGAACCGGAGATGCCCGACCGGTTTCAAATCCGCGTCCGGCCGACGATGGAGGATCTCAACGGCCACCTCAACAACGCCGAATACGCGGGGCTGGTGCAGGACTGCGCGACCGGACCGGGAGAGGGGTCGCCGCGCTTCCGCGAGGTGGAGCTGCACTTTCTCTCCGCCGTGCGGGCGCCGGAACTTCTGACCGTCGGCGGCATCCGTTCGGGGAGCACCTTCCTCTGCTGCGGAAGGAACGAAGCGGGGCAGCTCAGCTTCAACGCCGCGGCGGAGCTTCAGTAGTTCAGCTTGCTCCGGATGAAGAGCACCCGGACCGGTTCCCGACCGGGGTTGCGCAGTTTGTGTTTGCGCAGCGGCAGAATCCGCACGGTATCGCCGGAGCGGAGCAGAAACGCCTCCTCCTCGAAGAGGATCACCGCCTCGCCGCGGACCAGATAGGCGGTCTCCTCCTCGAAGTGCTGGGAGAAACCGTCGTTGGTCTCGCACCCGGGGGGCAGCTCCATGAGGCGGAGTTCGACGCCGGACTTCAGCGGGCCGGGGGTGAGGTTGAAATAGACGGCGTCCTTTTCGCCGGGGTTGTGGATGCGTTCGCGCTCCTCGCGGCGGCGGATCAGAGAAGCGTTGTCGATCTCCTCGAGGAAGAGGGAGGAGAGCGAGATTCCCAGCGTCCGGCTGATGAGGCGAAGCACGCTCAAACTCGGGTTGCCGATGCCGCGTTCGAGCTGGCTGACCAGCGCGGTGCTGATGCCGGAGAGTTCGGAGAACTCCTTGATGGTGAGATTCTTCTCCTTCCGGTACTGATTGATTTTTCTGCCGATCCGGTTTTCCGTCATTTTCACGCGTCCTGTTCTGCAGGGAATATAGTGCGCCGACGCCAAAAGTCAAGAGGGATGATCCCCGCGGCCGGGAAGGCGGTCCGTTTTCCGCTTTGAGAAACGCGAACGGCCCGCTCCCGCCTTCCGGCAAGTGCGACGGCATCTGTTTGACGGGCGGTGCAATCGCTCATCACCGGGAAATGCGATACGCCGCAAATCAGAAAATGCAAGCAGTGTTACTTGCCGGATCCATACAATGGGATGGAGAGCGGAAAGATAAATTTCCAGCTGCCCGGAGAGCCGGACTTTGGAGAAGAGTTTCAAAGATCGGTTTCCGCAAGACTACTCCAGCACGTCCACGCCGAAGCCGGTGAGGATCTTCGCCGGCTTCTCACGCTGCTCCGGCGACGGGTGGGGAACCTCCGGCAGGGTCACTGCGTGACCGATCGATTCATATTTCGAGCGGGCGAAGGCGTGGCAGGCGAGCAGCCGGACTCCGGCAAGGTGGCGCAGCCCGGCGAGAAACCGCCCGGCGGCGGCGAACTCCTCCGGCGAATCGTTCCACCCGGGAACCACCGGCATCCGGATCTCGACGGGGACGCCGGTTTCGTCGAGCGTGCGCAAATTGGCGAGAATCCGCTCGTTGCCCCGCCCGGTCAGGCGACGGTGCAGATCGGAATCCATCGCCTTCAGGTCGTAGAGAAAGAGCCCGGTGTGCGGGAGCACCGTTTCGAATGCGCTCCACGGCACTTCGCCGCAGGTATCCACCGCGCATGGAATTTTTTCGGCGTGAAGCCGTTCGAAAAGTTCCGCGCAGAACTCCGGGTGGAGCAGCGGTTCGCCGCCGGAGACGGTGACGCCGCCGCCGCTCACCGCGTAGAAGACCCGGTCGCGGAGCACTTCGCGCAACACCGCTTCGGTCGTCATCTCCTGCCCGTAGAGGGTCAGCGCGTCGAAGAGACACGCTTCGACGCAGCGGCCGCAGCCGACACATCTTTTCCGGTCGATGGTGTGAATGTTCCCTTCGACGTGGTGGCGGGAACAGACGGCGGCGCAGGCGCCGCAGCCGACGCACCTGCCCTGCCGCAGCGCGATCTCCGGTTCCGGGCGGACGCTCTCCGGATTGTGACACCAGAGACAGCGCAGCGGACACCCTTTCAGAAACACGGTGGAGCGGATTCCCGGTCCGTCGTGGACGGCCAGATGCTTGACGCCGACGATGCGAACCCGGTTCATTCCTGCGCCTCCGCCTGACGGATGAAGGCGTTCTGCTCCTCCGG
>CAZPWP010000291.1:0-3416 GCA_964590295.1 uncultured Victivallis sp. | reverse complement strand
GCGCGGGCCAGGCCGTGGAGACGTGCTTCGCCGGTATGCGCACGCCTGCGGGAATTGCGGGAAGAAGTGGTTGTTTCCAAAATGGAAATTACCACTCTCGGTCGGCTTTCATAAGCCGGAGAGGCCGCGGAGATGACCGCGCTGAACGGAGCGTGAAAGAGGTGTGACGTATGGCAAAAACCGTCGAAGAGGCCTTGAAAGATCGGCGGGGACGGGGTATGATATTGAGAGTCCAGGGTTTTATAAAGTGAGAAGAGATATGGCGCTTGACATCCAATGGTTCATTTTCGCGCTGGTCACCAACGGCGCACTCACCCGCAGGGAGGCCGAACAGCTCTACGCCTCGCTCGGCTCCCCCGACCTCACCAGCTTCGCCCAGGGCGTCCTCGACCGGCTGGTCGCCGGACTCTCCCGGGAGGATGCGCAGAGCGTCCTCGAACAGATCCAGACGGTCATCGACTACGCCGTCGGGCAGGCGGAGACCGGCATCGCCCCCGAATACGAGGAGACGCCCGCGCCGGCGGCCCCCCGCCGGGAGGAGGAGGAGTACGACGACGACGGGGACCGCCGGAAGAAGCGGCAGCGCACCGGACTGGTCGCCGACTCCGCCACCCGGTTCGAGGGGGCGAAGATCGATCTCTCGCAGATCCGCTCCTACGCCGACCTGCCGACGCTGCGCGACGTCTCTCAGCTCACCGACGCGCAGGTGGCCGAACGGATGATCCTGCTGCTCACCTGCCTGCGCGCCCTCGGCTGCAGCGACCTGCACCTCTCCGGCGGCGCAAAGCCGTTCGTCCGGCGGATGCTCCAGATCGAGCGGATCGACGACTACGTCCTCCCCGCCGAGGACGCCGAACGGCTCAACACCGCGCTGCTCTCGCCGGAACGCAAGGCGCGCTTCTACGAGGACATGGACATCAACTTCGCGCTGGAGGTCGGCACGGACCGCTTCCGCGTCTGCCTGATGATGCACAAGGACGGCATGGAGGGCAGCTACCGGCTGGTTCCCGACCACATCTGCACGCTCGAAGAGCTCGGATTCATGGATTCCGACGTCACCCACATCAAGCGGCTGCTCGACTACCACAACGGACTGGTGCTGGTCACCGGCCCGATCGGCTCGGGCAAGACCACCACCCTCGCGGCCATGGTCAACATCATCAACAACAAGCGGACCGACCACATCATCACCGTCGAGGACCCGATCGAAATCCTCCAGCTCTCGAAGAACTGCCAGGTGACCCAGCGCGAAATCGGCCGCCACACCATCAGTTACCGGACGGCGCTCAAAGCCGCCCTCCGCGAAGACCCCGACATCATCGTCATCGGCGAAATGCACGACCTCGAAACGATCGAAAACGCGATCACCGCCTCCGAAACCGGGCACCTGGTGATCGGCACGCTCCACACCAGCGACGCGGCCAACACGCTGAACCGCCTGCTCGACGTCTTCCCGCCGTCGCAGCAGCCGCAGATCCGCGCGATGACCGCGGGCAGTTTGCGCGGCATCATCTGTCAGCGGCTGATCCCGGCGAAGGCGGGCGGTCTGACCGTCGCCTACGAGGTGCTGATCAACACGATGGCGGTCAGCAACATCGTCAGCGAAGGGAAGGCGTTCCGCCTCAAATCGACGATGGCGACCGGCAGCAAGCAGGGCATGTGCACGCTCGACCAGTGTCTGCTGGAGAAATACAGGCGGGACCTGATCGACCACGACGTCGCGCTCGGGCTGATGCGCGACCCGTCGGTCATCTCCCAGCTGCAGGCCGAATGGGCGACCCGCGAAGCCCGCAAACTCAGACAAGCCCGGTAACGTTCAAGGAGACGGACGATCATGGAACAGGAACCGAAAATCAACCGCTACCTCCGCCAGATGCTCAGCCTCGGCGGATCGGACCTTCACCTCTCGATCAACTTCCCGGCCAAGGCGCGCGTCCACGGCAATCTCCAGCCGCTGGACGACGTCGTCCTCACCCCGGAGAGGATGGAGGCGCTGCTCAAGGAGATCTGCCTGCCCCCCAAGCGCTGGACCAGGTTCATGGAGACCCACGACCTCGACTTCGCGCATGAGATCCCGGGGCTGGCCCGTTTCCGCTGCAACTACTTCTACAACTACCACGGCATGGGGTGCGTCCTCCGTCAGATCCCGAGCAAGATTCTCACCATGGAGGAGCTGAAACTGCCGGAGACGCTGGTGGAGATCTGCAACTACAAATCCGGCCTCGTGCTGGTGACCGGCCCGACCGGTTCGGGCAAGTCGACGACGCTGGCGGCGATGATCGACTACATCAACGACAACCTCCACAAGCACATCATCACCATCGAGGACCCGATCGAGTTCGTCCACCGGAACAAGAACTGCACGATCGTCCACCGCGAGGTGGGAATCCACAGCGAATCGTTCCCGCGCGCGCTGCGCGGCGCCATGCGCTCCGACCCGGACATCGTGCTGATCGGAGAGATGCGCGACAACGAAACCATCCGGCTCGGCCTCACCTGCGCCGCCATGGGCATGCTGGTCTTCGCCACGCTGCACACCAACAACGCGCCGAAGACGGTCGACCGCATCATCGACGCCTTCCCGGCGGACGAGCAGGCGCAGATCCGCACGATGCTCGCGGAGTGTCTCCAGGCGATCGTCTCGCAGCTGCTCTGCCGCAAGAAGAACGGCGGCCGGGTGGCGGTCCACGAGATTCTGCTCTGGGCGGACGGTCTGCCGAACACCATCCGCGAGGGGCAGATCTCCAACATCCGCACGATCATCGACTCCGGCGGCGGCCGCGGCATGCGCTCGATGGACAGCTCCATCCAGACGCAGTTCGACGAAGGCAACATCTCCGCGGAGGAGGCCTACATGAAGGCGAGCGACAAAGCCCGCTTCCTGCCTTACCTCGAAGAGGAGGAGGCCGCCGCCAGAGGCGTTCCGGCCGGCGGCGGGAAGAGGCGCTGACGCCGGGGGAGGATCATGTTCCGACGTGCGACAGGCATCTGGGCGAAGATCGCCGGAGCGCATCGCTCCGACGACGAGACCGGCGCGGGGATGGTGACGGAGTTCTTCCTCCCCCGGCCCAGCCGCGGCTTCTTTCTGCGGGTGATCGCGGTCACGCTGCTCGCCGCGCTGGTCTTCGGCTTCGTGCTGATTCCGTGCGTCATCAACGGCGAGAGCATGGTGCCGACCTATCCGGCGAAGGGACTCACCTTCTGCTGGCGCGGCAGGTATCTCTTCGGCACGCCGAAGCGGGGGGACGTGGTGATCCTCCGCTACGCCGACCGGGTCTACTTCCTCAAGCGGATCGTCGGCCTGCCGGGCGACACGATCGAGTTCCGCAACGGCACGCTCCACGTCAACGGCGAGGCGCAGGAGGAGCCCTACGTGCGCTACATCAGCGACTGGAACCTGCCGCCGCGCAAGGTCG
>CAZPWP010000290.1:0-3445 GCA_964590295.1 uncultured Victivallis sp. | reverse complement strand
GTAGGTGTCGTCATAGTTGAAGCGGATCGGGAAGACGTGGCCGAACCGCTCCACGCTCTCTTTGCCCATGAGTCGCTCGCCCTCCGCCTTGAAGAAGGTGGAGAAGGGGATGTTCAGCGTGTGGCCGCCCACCTTGATCTGGATCGATACTTCGTTCGGAATCATGTCGAACACCCACGCGCAGTTCCGCATATCCGAGGGAAGCGAGCGGAGAGTCTTGACGAAGAAGCCGCCCCACACCCCTTCGAGATAGACCGGCGTACAGCGGAACGGATAGCTCGTCTGAATCGCCAGCAGCTCCCGGAAGGCCGCCAGCGGCAGAAGTTTGAGATTGTCCTCCTGATTGCTGTCGATGTAGAAATCCACGTCGCCGCGGGCGATGAGATCCTTGCGGTGCAGCATCATGATCTCATAATCATAATAATAGAGATGGCGGAAGAGGTAGGGAAGGGGGCGTTCCTTCGCGTCCCCCAGCGCCCGGACCCGCCCTGCCTGCACCCGTGTGGTCGCCGAAAGCGGCGTCACGTCGAGAAACGCGGTCACGTCGGCGCAGTCGTGCAGCGCGGCACAGGCGGAGCCGCAGCCGTACAGAATTACCAGGTCGGCCGTCCGCCTCGTTTCGGCGATCTCCCGGCGCAGCGCTTCGACCCGTTCCGGATCGAACAGCGACTCGATTTCGCGATGGACGCTTTTGCCGAAGAGCAGAATCGGGTCGATCACCCGGTCTTCCGGCAGCGTCTCCGCGAGCATTTTCTCCAGCTCTTCCGAATCTTTGTATGCGCCGTCGACGGCAATCCGCCGCACGCTCTTTCCTCCGGCGGCCTCTTCGATGCGCTTCATCAGGCGGTCGAACTGCGCGCCGACGTAGCCATCCAGCACGACAACGCCGTGCTCCGGAGCCGCTTCGAAAAGTTTTTTCCCGACCGCGCGGTTGCCTGCCGTCACCGAGTTCCGCAGTTCCGGCGGCAGTTTCGGGGTGTTGAGCGCCTGCGGGTCGACGTACGGGTACGGTTTGAACATGAAACTAATAAAAGGATTGCCTTGTTTCTGGTTTTGCAATTTTATTGTCATTGTTAATATTATACGACAATTATAATGAAAAGCAAGAGGTGGTTTGACAAAAAACAAAAAAAATGCTATTTTCAAGATAGAACGGCAATTGTTTTGAGGGAATCATGGAATTCACGCCGAAATTTCAGCTGGAAATCCGCCAGCGGCTCTCGGAGTTGAGCGGGAACAACCGGGTAATTGCGGAACGGATCGTCAATTTTCCGGAGGAGGTTCTGCAGGCGAAGGTGAGCGAGTTCGCCGCGCGGTGCCGCTGCGACAGCGCGCAGGTGGTGCGGTTGTGCCAGAAGCTCGGCTACGACGGGTTCAGCAGCTTGAAGAACCGGATTGCGGCGGAGCTGATCGATCCGAAGCGGACCCTGTACCGGCAGATTGCGGAGCCGGCGACGAGTTTTGAACAGTTGAAGCGGAACTTTGCGCTCAACTTCACCCGGACGATCAACGATACGCTCGCCAACCTCGACGAGGAGGCGATGGAGCAGGCGGTTTCACGGATTCGGCAGGCGCGCCATATCGTCGTCTGCGGTTTCGGCTCTTCCGCACTGGCGGCGCGGGATCTGCGCATCAAGCTTGTGCGGATCGGCTACTACGCGATGTTTCCGGACGACGCGGAGTATGCCAGATCGCTGATCGCCACTCTGTCGAAGGAGGATCTGCTGATCCTGATCAGCTTCAGCGGAGACACCCCGTACATCCTCGACAACATCAAGGTTGCGAAGAAAAGCGGCGTACCGATTCTCGCGCTGACCAACTATCTGCACGCTCCGCTGGCGGAGAACGCGGTCTGTGTCCTGCCGACGACGGCGGACGAACAGCGTCTCCGGCTCGGGGCGATGGATTCCACCATTGCGCAGTTTCTGGTGATCGATCTCCTGAGTTCCTTGATGGCGGTGGAATCGCCGCGCCAGACCGAGCAGCGTATTCTCCAGATCTTCGAAACGACCCGCTGAGCCGCCGGAGCGACGGCAGGGGAGGGCTCCCCACCGCTTCCGCGAAAAAAATCAGGAAAAACCTCTTTCCCCGTTTGAATTTTGTTTCCGGGCGTGTATACTATACATAAATGCCAACGATGGCATACGGATTGTCAAAGGAGTTTGCATGGCGGCGACGCTGAAAGATGTGGCGGAAAAGGCGGGGGTGTCGATCCGGACCGCCGGACGGGCATTGCGCGGTGCAGGACCGGTGCGCGGCGAGGTGGCCGAACGGGTTCTGGCCGCCGCGCGGTCGCTCCGCTATGTGCCGAATGCCGCCGCGCGCAGCCTGAAGCAGCGCTCCAGCCGGATTGTCGGCGTCGTCACCGGTTCAATCGGCGGCACCGAGGCCGGCCAGCGGCGGATGCGCATGCTCGAAGAGGCGTTCCGGATTCGTGGTCTGCATACGCTGGTCGGCGCTCTGCCCGGCTCTTTCGGCGAGCTGGAAAATCTGCTGCGCGAATGGAACGGGCTGGTCAGCCATGTGATCTTCCTCTCCTGGCCGGCGTCGTGGGACGCGGCAAAACTGTGCGGGTATCCGTTGCGGTTCCTCTTTCTCGACTGCGGCCCCGGTTTGGAGGGATTCGATAATCTTCTCATCGATCGGCCGAGCGGAATCCGCGCTGCGGTTCATGAACTGATCCACGCCGGGGCCAGGCGGATCGCTCATGTTTCCTCTCCTGCCGCCGTGGGGCGCCACTCCGGATTCCACGCCGCGATTGAGGCGAATCCGGCGGTGGAGACCTTCACCATCGAAACCGAAGGACTCGACTTTCTGCACGGCTATCAGGCGGGGCCGAAACTGCGGCAGCTGGGGATCGACGCCGCCTTCTTCGACACCGACCGCATGGCGCTCGGATTCTACCGCTATGCGCATGAACATGGAATTGCGATTCCGTCGGACATCGCGGTCGCCGGTTTTGACGACGACAGCACTTGTGCGTATGCGATTCCGACACTCACTTCGGTGGCGCACCCCGACCGGGAAGCTGTCGACCGGATTGCGGCGATCGTCACCGGCCCGGCCGACGTGCCGGCAAAGACGGAGTTTTTTCCCACCCGGCTGGTCAGCCGGGAGAGCAGTGCAAAAGAAACATCATACCCGAAATCACCAAACAAAGGAGACGTGTCAAATGGGTAAGAAGCGTTACGCCGTGGTTGGAACCGGCAGCCGTTCCAGCATGTACATCCGTGCGATCACCACCACCTACAAGGATCGCGCCGAACTGGTCGGGCTGTGTGACAGCAACCAGTGCCGCATGAACTACTACAACAACGTGTTCCTCAAGGAACAGTGTGACAATCATCCCGACGTGCCGACCTGCAAGGCCGATCAGTTCGACCGGATGATCGCGGAAACCAGACCCGATGTGGTGATCGTCACCAGCATGGACCGCACCCACCAC
>CAZPWP010000289.1:0-3456 GCA_964590295.1 uncultured Victivallis sp. | reverse complement strand
AAGAGATGCGGCAGTTCAGATTTGACGGTTACGCCGCTCTCTCTCCGTCGTGTTCATGGCGAACCGATGGGCAGCTGCTGCGGGATCGTGAATCCTTCAACTTGAAAATGGATCAACTCCCTGAAATTTCGAGTGTGAAAGAGGTGTGACGTATGGCAAAGACCGTCGAAGAGGCCAGAAAACAGGCCCTTCTTCAAGTGCCGTCTCTCAAAATGTGCGCAATTTTCCGGACGTTAAGCCACCACAGCCGTTTCATTTCGTGGGACCGGGTGCACCTCCCCAACGACGTCGGTCACACCGCGCCGGCGATGGCCTTCTTCCGGGCGATGGAGTTCGATTTCGAAGCCTGACCGGCCGGGACACTATTCTCCTCCGTTTTCAGCTTCGAGACGGCGGAGGATCATTTCCGCCGGAGTGAGGTATTTCTTCTCCTGGTTGCAGGCGCGGCAGCAGACCACCAGATTGCCCCAGGTGCTGCGACCGCCGCGCGCCACCGGCACGATGTGGTCCAATGTCAGCTCCTCCGGCGGAAATTTCTTCCCGCAGTAGTGGCAGATGCCCCGGCGGAACTGTTCCTGAAAATAGGGGGTGTTGCGCAGTTCGCGCGCTTTGGCACGCTCCCGCCGGATGTGCCGCTCGTCGCGGTTGATTTCGACCCAGTCATCCATGAAATCAAGCTCACCCGGTGATACGGCCGCCGTCAAGCACATCGCGGATGGCGCGGGCGACGGCGGGGAGACGGTGGGGTTTCGGCAGAAATCCGCACGCGCCCTGTTGGAGCAGGTCGTGCACTTCGGCCTCGGAGACAAATCCGCTCGACAGCAAGATCTTTGCTTCGGGATCGATCGCGCGGATCTTGTAGAAGGTCTGGTGACCGCCCGCCTTCGGCATGATCATGTCGAGCAGCACCAGATCGATCTGGTCGGGGTTCTCCTCGTAGATCTCGACCGCATCGAGACCGTTTTCCGCCAGCAGCACGGAATAGCCCAGCTTCTGCAGTGCCTCGATCAGAAAATCCCAGATCGTCTCGTGATCGTCCACGATCAGGATCGTCTCGTCTCCTCCCGGCAAGTTGTTGATCGCGCCGCTCATAATCGTAAGAAAACACTCCCCAACGGTTGCGATAAAATCAAATTACATCTATATTATACCATATTTTTCCTTCAAAGGCAAGCCCCTGACGGCATTTCGCGGGAAAAAACATGGAACAAACTCTATATCAAGTACTGGGAGTCAGCGCCACGACGAATTTCGCCGGACTCAAGCGCGCCTACTACGCGAGAGCCCGGGAGTGCCACCCGGACCTCTTCGGCAACTCCTCCGCGAAGACCCGCGAATTCCAGATCCTGGTCCACGCCTTCGACATCCTCTCCGACCCGGAGAAGCGGAAGCGTTACGACGCCTCGCTCCTGGAGGAGTCCGTCCCGCTCCGCAAATCCGGTCCGCTGATGGATTCCGAGGCGGACGACATCCTCGAAGAGCTGATCGTCGGCAACAACGTCCCTCCGGAAACCTCGCTGGCGACGCTGCTCGCCGACCTCGAAAAGACCGAGACCTTCCTCCGCTACCGCGAGGGGCGCGACCATCTGATGCACCGCCGCTACCGGGATGCGGAGGAGTGTTTCCGCTTCATCATCGCCCGCGCCCCGCAGAACATCATCTTCCGGATCCACCTCGCCCGGACCCTCGGCGCAACCGGCCGCTGTCTCGCGGCGCTCCACCACTACCGGATCGCCAGGAAAATCGGCCGGCGGCGCATCCCCGAACAGCGGCTGCTCCGGGTGAAGGCGGAGATGGAGGCGCTGCGGGAAAAGCACCATCCGCTGCTCCACTGGACCCTGTCGCTCTTCGCGGAAAAGAAGCCGGTCTTCGTCGAAGATCCCGCTGATGCGATGGTCCGCCGGCTGAGCCGCTCGATGACCGCGGCGATGAAAAGCCTTCCGCACGACGAATGAGCGGTATGATTCCCCGGGGTTCCCGGAGGGGAAACGCTTGCATTTTACCGCCGAAATGCTACATTAGACGGATGATATGTCCCAAAACACGAGAAGATTTTATATGAATGCACAGAATCTGGAGATCCGCCGGGAACTGATCCGGCAGGCGCGTCAGGTGATCGTCAAGGCCGGAACCCGGCTGCTGACCAGCCAGGAGGCGATCGCGAAACTGGTTGACGGCATCGCCGCCATCCGCAACCGGGGAAGCCGGGTGCTGCTGGTCACCTCCGGCGCGGTCGGCATGGGAATGCGCGCGCTCGAACTCGCCCGGCGCCCGAAGGAGCTGGCGAAGATCCAAGCGCTCGCCGCCATCGGCCAGTCGCGGCTGATGGCGATCTACGAGGAGGAGTGCCGCAAGCGGGGATTCCGCACCGCGCAGCTGCTGCTCACCGCCGCCGATCTGCGCAGCCGCGAACGCTACCTCAACGTGATGAACTGCATCAACGCCCTCTGGGAGAAGGATGTCCTGCCGATCGTCAACGAGAACGACTCGGTTTCGGTCGACGAACTCAAATTCGGCGACAACGACACCCTCGCCGGAATGCTCGCCTCGATCACCGATTCGCAGCTCACGATCATCCTCACCACCGAGCAGGGGCTGCGCGAACGGGTCGACGGCGTCCTCGGAGAACGCATCTCGGTGGTGGAAAAGCTCGATGACGCCATCCGCGGCATGGCGGGCGACACCGACAACTTCGAATTCTCCATCGGCGGCATGAGTTCGAAACTGCGCGCCGCCGACATCGTCACCGCCGCCGGAGAGTACCTCTGGATCGCCGACGGCCGGGTGCCGGGGATTCTCGAAGCGATCTTCCGCGGCGAAGATGTCGGCACGGTGTTCCTGCCGCGCCGCCGACGAATGACCGGGCGCAAGCGGTGGATCACCTTCTTCAGCAAGGTTTCCGGCGCGCTGCTGGTCGACGCGGGCGCGGCGAAGGCGGTCCGCGAACACGGACGCAGTCTGCTCCCCTCGGGAGTGCGCTTTGTCAGCGGCGACTTCAAGCGCGGCGACACGGTCGAAATTTCCGGTCCCGACGGCGTGCCTTTCGCGCGCGGACTGGTCAACTTCGAGGCCTCCGACTGCCTCCGCATCTGCGGGCATCACTCGACGGAAATCCACGAGCTCCTCGGTCCGAATGTCGACGAGGAGCTCATTCACCGCGACAACCTGACGCTGCTCGGCCAATGAAAGTCTTTCTCAAAACCTACGGCTGCCAGATGAACGAGCGCGACTCCGAAGCGCTCGCCGGAATGCTGGTCGAAGCGGGCCATTCGATCGTTGAAACCGAGGCGGCGGCGGATGTCCTCCTCTTCAACACCTGCAGCGTCCGGGAACAGGCCGAACGCAAGGCCAAAGGCAAGATCGGCTACATGAAGAAGCTCAAGGCGCGCCGTCCCGATCTGGTGATCGGCGCGCTCGGCTGCATGGCCCAGCGGCTCGGCAACCAACTGCTCGAAG
>CAZPWP010000288.1:2159-3459 GCA_964590295.1 uncultured Victivallis sp. | reverse complement strand
GGATGGTGAACGCGTCATCCTGCGGGGATGTCCCGACATTCGTCCCCCAGCGGGGGAGCGATTTGCCGGGGGAGCGGAGGATGCCGGTGTAGAACGTGTGAGTGTACGCTTTCCCGTCTTCCGCCGTGGCGGTGAAGATCAGATTGACCGGGCCGAGAAGATTGGCGGGCGGGGTGATCGAGAACGGTTTCTCCCCGGGAACGGCGATCGACTCCGGCGCTTTCCCGGTGGCGACGACCTCGCCCCGCCAGTTGCGCAGCTCCCAGTTGAGGCGACAGCTCTTCGCTCCGGCGGCGGCGTCCAGCCGGATGGCGCCGCGGAACGGTTTGCCCGCGTAAAGGTAGCCGTGTTCGCTCTCCAGTTTCCCGGAGAGGGCGATCGCCGGGGGCGGCATTTCGGTGCTTGTCAACGCCGGTTGACAGACGGCGTCATCGAGCCAGACCTTCCCGGCAGGGGTGACGATCGGCGAGACGTGATGAAAACTCTCCGTCATCGCCGGATCGCCGATTTTGATCACCCCCGGCGCGCTGTCGCCGAACGAGGGAACCGCAAGTTCATACTTCTTCCATTCGGTTCCGACGCTCACGGGTTTGGAATAGGCGGCCCCATGATGGGTGAAGAAGCCGAGAGAGACCGCGGTGTTCGGCTTTTCCGCCTTCAGGTACGTCGAGAAGACGAGCGGCTTGCCGATTTGATAGGGGACCGCGTTGAAGACCAGCCGGTTGAATCCGTCCTTGACCGGTTCCAGCCGGAACGAGTGCTTCCCGGAGCGGAATTCGTCGTCGTCGACCGCCACCTTCATCGACGGTTTGGCGACGCGGACCTCCGACGGGGGATACACATTGTAGAAGCCCCGTTCCGCGCCGCCGTTGATGATGAAGTTGGTGCGGGGATCGACCTTGCGGTCGTCCTGTTTGACGGAGCAGGCAATTCTGCCGATCTTCAGGAACGGGAGATCCTTGAAGGTGATCCGGCAGGAGACGTTCTTCAGATTCTCCGGGAATTTCGTTTCGAAGCGGTACAGTGCGGGGGCGGACTTCAGGGAAAGGGTCTTCTTCTTCCAGTAGTGCCTGTCGGTTCTCCCCTCGAAAAACAGATCGACCGCGGCGCCCTCCGGACCGGCGAGTTCCACCTCCAGAACCACCTCTTTCCCCGGCTGCGGCGTCAGCGGATAGTAGAAGTCCAGCGTCTTCCCCGGAAACGCCTTCCGGAAGCGTTCGGTGTTCAGCAGGAGCATCCCTCCCTGCGCGGAGGCCTCCGGGAGGCCGGATTTCTGAAAGTCGCGGACGGAGCCGGTCCG
>CAZPWP010000288.1:0-2149 GCA_964590295.1 uncultured Victivallis sp. | reverse complement strand
TCCCCGTTCGACGGCCGGGCGGCGGCACTCCGTTTCCTGCTGTTGGCGGCCGTTTCAAAGAGAATGCCGTAGTGTCCGGCGGGGATCAGAAGCCGCCCGTGCCAGAACAGCGCTCTGCCGGGCGAGCCCGGCAGGGAGGCGGTGGAGCGGTCGGGAATGACGGCCGGATGCTCCGGATCGGTGAAATCGACCGTGGTCACGAAGCCCAGTTCGCGGCGGGTGAAGACGGCGATGGAACCGTCGGCGGAGACGGTCCCCTCGGGGGAGGGGCACCCTTTGATCTTCAATACCTGTTCCGGAACCTGATCGGGTGCGGCCGGATCGAGCAGGACAACCCCTTTCTTCGCCGTCGCCGGGGAGAGAAAACGTCCGTTCAACGCGGCGGGCGCGGAGTTCTGCGCGGCAAGAAAACGCTTGTCGTGGTGCCTGATCTCGGGAACCTCTCCCCGCAAATCGAGCCAGAGGATGCCGCCGCTGTGACAGTTCACCGGCAGGAGGCCGCCGAGCTCCCGGTCCGCGGTGGTGTCGGTGTAGAAGATTCCCAGGACCTGTTGCTTGAGTGCGGTCCGGATCTTTTTCGGGTCGGAGACATCTTTGACGAAGAGCGTCATCCCCCCCGAGGTGGAGATGAGAAACCGCGGGTTGGATACGGCGCGCAGAAAGAAGCAGGGGGCCGGATCCCGGCCGAGCTCCTCCAGTTTCCCTTCGGGAGTGATCCGATAGACCGCCAGGCCGTTCACGCCTTCGGCCGAATAGATTCTGCCATCCCGGACCGTGACGTCGTAACTGCATGCCAGCGGGAAGTGGTTCTGCGGAACCAGTCCCTGTTCCGTGACGCGCCAGGTCCGCAGCCCCTGATGGGAGCAGGCGGCGTAGAGGGTGTCCTGCTCCAGAAACAGGCGGCGGACCTGCCCGTTGACGTCGATGCGCTGAAATCCGGGAAACTCCTTCGGGGCGCTTTTCGTCTCACCGGGAACCGGTTCCGGCTGGATTTGCGGCGGTTTCGCGTCCGCCCAGGGCGTGGTGTACAGACCGTCTATGCCTGCGATGTAGAGCACGCCTTCCCCGACTGCCAGACTGCCGACCGGATTCGGTTTTTTCCAGCAGTCGGGGAGTTTCCCCTGCGCGAGGATCTCCGGTCTGGCCGGGTCGGCTACATTCACCAGATAGATGCCGTTGATGGTGTCCGCCACGTAAGCGGTCTCCCCTGAGACCGTCACGGTCCAGGAGTCAAAAAATATGGTCGGCGACGGCGGGAACTTGACCCCGCCGACCCGCCGCGGACGGGCCGGATCGGAGATGTCGAAGATCTCCAGCCCGTGGCCGCGGTTCCGGCGCGCCTCCTTCGGACCGGTTTTGGCGTCCATGCCGGTGGCGGCGTAACAGTAGTTCCCCCGTACGGCCATGCCGTCGCCGAAGCCGTCCAGCAGAAAACTCCCGACCTGTTTCGGGTTCGCCAGGTCGGCGACGTTCCAGATGGTGATCCGTCCGTGGCCCCAGCTGCCGCAGTAGAGGAGGTTGTTGTGGAAGGCGACCGACTGAATCTCGCCGCCCCGGATCAGCCCGATGTGGCGCGGCTTCTCCGGAATCGTGCAGTCGAGAATCTCCACCCCGTAAATCCTCTGGGCGACGAAGACGATGTTGCCGGTCACGGCGATTCCGGTCGCCAGTTCCACCGTGTCGAACCGGGTGAGCAGCCGCGGCTCCGCCGGGTCGGCGATGTCGAAAATCCAGAGCCCCTGGCTCCGGGCGGTGATGTAGAGCCGGTTGTTCTGTATCGCCATCTGCCGCCCTTCGACGCCGGGCAGGCGTTTCACCAGCCGGGGCGCGGCCGGAGTGCTGAGATGGTAGACGGAGAGTCCCTTCCAGCCTGCGGCATACAGGTAGTTGCCGTTCCGCAGCACCGGGGTGCAGTTGGTCGAATCCGGAACCTTCCGGAGCTCCAGCTCCACCGGCGCCGCCGCCGTGTTCCCGGCAAAGAGGACGGCGAGGAGGAGCAGGAGAACGGTTGTGATCGTTTTACGGATGTGGATCATTGGCATTGTCTCCTTGGTTTCAGTGTTTGACTTCCAGAAGTGTCTTCAGATCCTGCCCTCTGAAGCACATTCCACTGTTGTACGTCATGTGGTTTAAGTAGGCGGTGTAGCAG
>CAZPWP010000287.1:0-3466 GCA_964590295.1 uncultured Victivallis sp. | reverse complement strand
GGGGGGAGCGCGCGTTTTTCCCGCCGGATTCCGGCAGGCGGCGTTCCTGTTCGCAAAATATAACCTCGCAACCGGCTTTTTACAAGATGAAGAGGTTGCTTTCCAAAGGAAACGGGTGTATATTATGGAACTGCAGAGGAAAAATTTTTCAACAACCGGGGATACCACGACGGATGATGGCGGAAGAGCTTGTTAAAAAAATCGTTACGGTGAGCAACCTTCGCGGCCTGCACGCGCGGCCGGCGGCGGAACTCTCCAAGCTGGCTTCCGGTTTCCGGGCGGAGGTGACACTGGAACGGGAAGATCAGCAGGAGGCGCCCGCCGACTGCCGCAGCATCATGGGACTGCTGATGATGGCCGCCGGAAAAAATACCAGGCTGTACCTCTGCGCCGCCGGACCGGATGCCGCGGAAGCGGTGAAACGGATCTCCGAATATTTCGAATCCGGTTTCGGCGAAACCGAATAGAACCGTCCGGAACGGGAGAGGAGGACTGAACGATATGACGCAACCATCCCAGACGATTCAGGCCATCGCCGTCTCTCCCGGCATCGCGATCGGGCGGGTCCTGCGGCTGCGCACTCACAGCCACCTGCTGGAGCCGGAACCGCACAAACTCGAACCCGACGAGGTGAAAGCCGAGCTGAACCGTTTTCACGCGGCGCAGGAGATGACCCGCAAACAGCTTGCCGAACTGCGGGAAAAACTCCGCGCCCGCCTCAACACCCGGGATGCGGATATCTTCGAAGCACATCTGCTGCTGGTGGATGACAAAATGCTGGTGAGCGCGGTGGAGAAAGGGATCTGTGAGGAGCTCTACACCGCCGACTATTCCCTCTATCAGGCGGCCGAACACTTCGCCGCCGTCTTCAGCGGCATGGAGGATGAATACCTCCGCGAACGGTGCGCCGACATCCGCGACGTGGCGGCGCGAATCATGGATAATCTCTCCGAGGCGCACAACCACGAGATCGGGCTGGATGACCGCCGGATCATCGTGGGGAACAGCCTCTCGCCGTCGGAAACCGCTCAGCTCGACCGAGGCAAGGTGCTCGGCTTCGCGGTGGAGACCGGCAGCGCGACCTGCCACGCGGCGATTCTGGCGCGTTCGATAAAGCTGCCCGCGGTGGTAGGCATTCCGCCGGAGCTGCCGGATAAACTGAGCGCGGCCGACAAACTGATCCTCGATGGCTACAGCGGCAAGATCATCATCAATCCGGATTTGCGCACCGAAGAGGCCTACCGGCTGAAGGCGGAGGCGGCGGGAGCGCTCTACAATCAGCTGGAACAGGAGAAAACCCTTCGGCCGGAGACCACCGACGGCTTCATGGTCCAGCTCGCCGCCAACCTCGACACGCCGGAGAAAATCGAAGAGGTCAAAAGCAGCGGCGCCTGCGGAGTCGGGCTGTTCCGCACCGAATATCTCTTTCTGAACCGGGTTCAGCCGCCGGACGAGGAGGAGCAGTTTGAGGTGTACAAGCGCCTGCTGATCTCCAACGGGGAGAATCCGGTGATCGTGCGCACGCTCGACGTCGGCGGCGACAAGCTCAACACCAACCTCTACCGCACCGCGGAACAGAATCCCTTCCTCGGGCTGCGGGGCATTCGACTCTGCCTGCACGAGCGGCGAGATCTTCTGGAGACCCAGTTGCGCGCCCTGCTCAGGGCGGGGATCTACGGCAATCTGCGGGTGATGCTCCCGATGGTGAGCAGCGTGCAGGAGGTGCACGACGTGCGGGAGATGCTCGGCAAGCTGTCGGACCAGCTTGATCATGAAGGGCAGGAATATGTTTCACGCCTCTCGCTCGGCGTGATGATCGAAACTCCGGCGGCGGCGCTGCTGGCCGACTGTTTCGCGCCGCTGGTGGATTTCTTCAGCATCGGCACCAACGATCTGGTACAATATACGATGGCGATCGACCGCAGCAATGAGCGGGTGGCCTACCTCTACCGGCCGACCCATCCGGCGATTCTCGAACTGATCCGCCGGACGGTCGAGGCCGCGCGCCGGAACAACATCTGGGTCAGCGTCTGCGGGCAGGTTGCCGCGGAGGTGCGGGTGGTTCCGCTGCTGGTGGGGCTGGGAGTTCACGAGCTCAGCATGGCCCCCGCCTCGATCCCGCTGGTGCGGCGCGCCATCCGGAACATGTCGATGCACGAGGCGGAAAAGACGGCGCAGGAGGCGCTGCGCTGTTCCAACGCGAGCGACGCGCTCGCGCTCTCCGAAGCGCTCATGCGGCGGTGTGCGCCGGAAATCCTCAACATCTGAAAATGTTCCGTTTCCGACTTGGAAACCGGGGCGGAAAATGCTATATTAACCGGGTTGTCTTGTGACGCTCCCGTCAACAATTCGGTGGAAGAATATGGAAAACAGAGTAAAAACGATCTACCTCTCCGGTCCGATCATGGACGAATATGAAGGGAATGCCCGCGCCTGGCGCGATGCGGCGAAGCTGCTGCTCGGCAGACAGTTCCGGCTGCTCGACCCGATGCGGCGCGCCTTCGTCGACCGCAAGGTGGACAGCGCCAATGAGATCGTCGAATTCGACCTTCAGGATGTCCGCGACGCGGACATCATTCTGGTGAACTACAACAAGCCGAGCATCGGCACGAGCATGGAGGTGTTCTATGCCGCACACAACCTCGGCAAATTCGTCGTCGCGTTCTCTCCGTTCGAATATCAGGACTGCAGCCCCTGGATGGCGCGGTTCTGCACCAAGATTCTCGGTTCGCTGGAGGAGGCGGCAGGGTACATCAACACCCATTTTTCCGATTAACAGGAGGGAAAGAGCACCATGTGCGGAATCATCGGTTACACAGGCCCCGATGCGGCGGCACCCATTCTGATCGACGGCCTCAAACGGCTGGAGTACCGTGGATACGATTCGGCGGGGCTCGCCGTCGTCTCCGGCGAACGTCTCTACGAGGTCAAGGCGGTCGGCAAAGTGCGCAACCTTGAGATGATGGCGGAGGAGCAGCTGGAACTCATGCGGTACTCCGGCTGCGGCGTCGCCCATACCCGCTGGGCGACCCACGGCGAACCATCGCCGGTCAACGCCCACCCGCACACCGATGAATCCGGCCGGTTCGCCATCGTCCACAACGGCATCATCGAGAACTATCAGGAGCTCCGGACACATCTGCAGAGCAAGGGATGCGTCTTCCGCTCCGGCACCGACAGCGAGGTGATCGCCCATCTGATCGCCGAAGGGTACGAGGGGGACCTCATTTCCGCCACCGCCGCCGCGCTGGAGCAGGTCACCGGCACCTACGGTCTGGCGGTGGTCTCAACGCTCCATCCCGGCGAGATCGTGGTCGCCCGCAAGGGCAGTCCGATCGTCATCGGCATCGGCGAAAAGAAGAATTTCGTGGCGAGCGATATCGCCGCGCTGCTACCCTACACCCGGCAGGTGATCTACCTCAACGACGGCGACATCGCTCTGCTCACCCCCGACAGGATTGATCTC
>CAZPWP010000286.1:0-3488 GCA_964590295.1 uncultured Victivallis sp. | reverse complement strand
GGTTAAAAATACAGGTTGCATCATGTGCCGTCTCCTTTCAATTTTTCATATGCTATGAGATGGCTGTGAAATATTTTTCCTGTCGATCCGGAAAAAAAGCCGTGTTGTCCGCCCCGGGGCTGAAAGATCTTCAATAGACCACTTCGAAGTAGGGAGTGCCGTATTCGAGCGTGGACGTATCCCACGCGAAGTGGAGCGCATCGTTCCGGAGTTCCACCGGCAGCTCCCGTTCGCGCGAACCGTTCAGATTGAGCGCGTAAACCTTTGGCATACTCTTCCGACTGGTTTTCAGCGAGAAATCAAATCTGCCCGCACGCATCAGCTGCTGCATGTCGCCGACGTCGAGTTCGGCGTCGAAGTTCTCGGTGGAGAAGACCGCGTTCTCCGCTGTGAACATCGTCCCGATCACCACCAGCAGCCGCCCGGAATCCACCACCGGCTTCTCATTTTCCAGCGAAATCGCCGCGATGGTGCAGGGAGTGCTCGCCGACTGTACCGACAGCGCCGAGAGCTTCACCGCTCCGCTCTCTTTTACTACTGCCGCCTGGAATTTCGGGGCATCAACCGTCAGCGTGTGGTTGCGTACGTCGGTGCGGATTTCGCCGGTCTCGCTCTCGAAAATGCCGGAATCCACATCGGTCCGGTTTCCTGCCGGAAGCACACCCGCCCGGCGGAGGTTCGCCACCTGCTGGCGGAGAATTTCCAGATTCCTCCGGTTCTCCTCGACCAGCTTCACCCACATGCCCATGCTCCTGGCGGCGGAGAAGTACTCCGGCTCCACCTGCAGCGTCGCCACCGGATTCTTCGGATTGCGGTAGTCGGAACCGATTTTCGTCAGCAGGAAGAGTGCGTTGTATCCGCCCCCGATCGCCCCGGTGTAATCGGGGGAGTTCAGCACCTTCTCCGGAATGTGAAAGGAGACCGCGTGTTTCGCGCTTCGGATGTCTCCCCGCTGCCAGCCGAAGGCGCAGAAGAGCGAATTCATGACGCCGGAAAGATTATCCGCCGCGTCGAACGAATTTGGTTGAAACGGCTGATAATAGAGCCTGACGGTATTGCTGTGCGGCGTGAGCATCTGCCAGTCCTGCAGACTGGCGAAGGCGGCCCACACCGGCGCTGCCTCATGGGCGAATCGGTTGTAACCGCAGTGGGAGAACTCCGTCATGAAAAACGGTTTGCCGAGCACCCGCGTCACCGCCGCGCGGCCGAGGTAGTTGTCGAAGAGCGAAATTGAACTGGTCTGGCTGACCGTCACCATCGTCCCCTTGAGCCACGCGCCGTACCGGAGGCGCTGGCGGTAGTTCGGCGGATAGAGCGCGACCTTCTTCGGGTGGGCGAAATAGGTATGCATCGCCACCGCGTTGAAATCTCCGCGGGCATCCCCCTCCAGATTGCGCATGAACATATCCCAGTTGGTGACAAATCCCTGAAATCCGGACTCCTTCACCACGCCGAGATAGAAGGCGTTCATCGCGGCGATTTCGCGGCGCAGGAACGCCCGGGCCGCCGCGCCGTCGGCAGTGTCGGCGCGCAGCAGTTCCCCGCTGAACGGCGGTACCGTTTCGGGAGCTGCGGGATTCCGGTATTTGCGCCACTCCGGCGTGAAGAGGGCGATTTTTCCCCCTTTGGCGAAGTTGAAGAGATGCTCCTGTTCGTTGAAGAAGGTGATACCGACCAGCTGCGGGTCGTCGATCAGCGCCTTTCCGGTGTAGGGATTCGGCCGTTTGAGCAGAAAATCGAACCCCGCCTTCCAGTGGTTCCGATAGCTGGGATCGTGAAAAAGTAGAAAGCGGGCATAGGTGGAATCATCCCATTCGGTCGCACTGGTGAACATCGTCGCACTGGTGAAGATGTCGAGCATGAGATAGATGCCGCGGTCGCGCAGGCACTTCAGAAGATAGTAGTAGCGGTCGGCGAACGCCGGGTCGATCGTCAACGCTTCCACACTCTGCGCCATCGGCACTTCGGCGAGCGCTTTGCGCGCCTTTTTCGGTTTCGGCAGACCGCTGTTCCCGGCGAGACTCCCGTCAAGAAAATGGAACCGGACCACATTCATCCCCGCCAGGCGGATCTCCTCGGCGAACTCCTCGATCTCCGGATGAGTGAACTTGTAAAATGAGATGGGCCAGCTCCCCGGTATGAAGTTGAATCCGCGCAGCCGGACCGGTTCTTCCGGCGCCGCCTCGAAATAGAGCCGCCCCGTCTGGTCCGCCCGGAGTCGGCCGCAACGGTCGACGTCATAGCGCTTCACATACTGCGAGAGATCGAGCGCGGAGCCGGGAATCCGTTTCCACTGGTCGATCCGCTGCGGCGTGATATGCTTCCACATGACCTGATCCATCTTCACCGGCCGCCACTCCTTCCCCCGTTTGAGCTCGGTAATCCGGCTGATCTTCTCCCGGAACGGCACCGCGCCGCAGACGAACTTCCACCCGGCGGAGCCGCTCAGCACCCGGACCGCAATCCGGTTTGTCCCCTTCTTCACCGGAAAATTGAAGACGTGATCGGTCGGCAGGTAGGTGGATTCCCGGTTGCCGGTGACAAGCGTATCGTAGACCAGTATCCCATTGACGTAGAATTCGAACCAGTAGTCGGCCGCACAGCCGATCTGCATTACACCATCCGCTTTCGCCTCGAACTCGTTGAAGAGCACCGCGGGGCGTTTCTCCCCCAGGGAACTGCTGTACTTTGTAACATCAAGAACGCCGTCCTGCAGCTCCACCGTCCTGCCGGGGACGCCCCCCAGCGTTTCCGGCAGGCGCTGTACCTTCTCCAGCGAAACCTCTTTCAGTTCCGGGGAGAGGAAAAGCGTCCACTTCGGATTCAATGCGAGCGGGAGAAAATTCACCACCTTCTCCAGTTTGACGCCCCCCACCAGAAAGCGGGTTCCTTTCGGGAGTTTCCCCGCCATCAGCATCGGCGAACGGATCACACCTTCGTAAGCCGACTTCGCCGTGAACTCCTGCGAAATCTCCTGCCAGGAGGTGGTCAATGTAAATTTGCGCGAATTGCCGATCGGCGTCCACGGCTTCTGATCCTGAATGCAGTTCGCCCCCATCTCGGCGGTGCGATCCGCCTTGATGCTGAAACGGCAGCGGTAACGCTCCCCCGGAACAATCGTCTGCTTCGACACAAAATTGATCTGGATGCTCCAGAGAGTCCCCCCCTCCGCCGCCTCCAGAATCGTGAACTCTCCGCAGGGTTCCCCTGCCGGAGTTATCTCCCGGGCCGGACGGTATGAGACGCGTTTTGCATCGTATCGCATTCCCGGGACCTTTTCCTCCCTGAAATCCCACTCCTGAATCAGCTCCGCACCGGGAAGCGAAAGCGCCATCCCGAGAAACAACGCAAATAACAACCTTGGATTCATCCGTTCAACTCCTTTTTTCTCTCCCGAGCCAATTTCAAAAAGATTGGCTTTCTCCTGTCAATCACTCGTTTTCTCATGTGCCAGGCCCATCTTGACACATTCCGTACGACTTTTTTCC
>CAZPWP010000285.1:0-3515 GCA_964590295.1 uncultured Victivallis sp. | reverse complement strand
TCCCGAAACGCTGCTTTGACCATTTGGGTCTGGTGTCCTTACGGGACGCGAAGTGAGAAGTCCAACATGATTGGAAGTGCCGGATACGGAACCGTACGTCCGGTGGTGTGAGAGGACGAGGAAATAAGAAATTTTCTTAATTTCCTCATCCTGCTCGATTCCCGATGACATGTGGGTTGAGGAAGATGTAAAAACAGACTTGTTCGGAAAATGAATAGCAGTTCCCGTTGCAATCTTCAAAACCGGGAATAAAAAGTCAAAAAAAAGATTTTCTCTTCTTGACAAAAGGTTCTTTATCAGGTATAATTAATAGTGAACAAGCGCTTGTTCATCGAAAAAGAAGGATTCTCTTTGTGACGACATTGAAAGATATTGCTGCGAAGGTCGGCTGTGACATTTCGACTGTTTCGCGGGTGTTGAACAACCGGCCGAACCGGGTTAGTCAGGAGATCTGCACTCGGATTCGGGAGACGGCCCGGCAGCTTGGTTACGTGGTGAACCGCCCGGCCAGCATCCTCGCCTTCGGAGCCACCCGGACCGTGGGACTGCTGGTGCCGAATGTGTTCGACGGAGTGTTTGCCGAATACATTGAACGGCTGGATCAGAAGCTTTTCGAAAACGGTTATACGCTGCGACCATTCATCTGCCACAACCGGCCGGAGAAGGAATCTGCCGCACTGGAGGCGCTTCTGCATCACGAAATCGACGCGATGATCGCCATGCAGTACAACCCCGGGGCGTGTGCTGCTCAATACGAGATGATACGGCGGAACCGGCTGCCGCTGATCTGCCGCAGCACCACGGCGGATGCGGTGGGCGTCTTCGACGCCCACCTGCTGGATATCGAGGACGGATACCGGGTGCTGGCGGAACATCTGATCGAACGCGGATGCCGTAAAATCGGCATGGTCGGCGGCTGTGCTCCGGAACTCATCGACGGGCGGAATACCCCCTGCTCGGAATTTTTCCAGGCGGCACTCCGGGCCGGAAATCTTCCCGTCGGGCGTGACAACGCGGTCCCCTGCGAGGATTCCCAGGAGGCCGCCTACCGGGCCGTGGCGGAACGGTTCCGCCGGGAACCGCATGCTTTCGACGGTTTGATTGTCCACAACATCAACAAGGTTTTCGGCTGCTGTCAGGCGATCCGCGATGCCGGACTCTCCATTCCCGGTGATGTCAAGGTCGCGACGATCAGCGATCTTGCACTCTGTCGCCTCTACCCCGTTCCACTGACCGTCTGGGCCCAGCCGGTGCCGGAGATCTGCCGTGCTCTGGTGGATATGACGTTGAACCGCTTGCTCCGCCCGGACGCACCGTTGCAGACAGCGACCTTCCATTCCACGCTTCTCGTTCGTAAAAGTACGGAACCATAAAGTCAAGGCGGAAATTTTGTCTCTTCGACGGTCTTTGCCATAAGTTATAGGAGGTTATAACGAGATGAAGACTATTTTATTCGCAAGAAAAGGAGCGCTTCTCTTCTCTTTGTGGCTGACGGTACTCTCACTGGTCGCATTCATTGCGGAGGCGGAGATTCTGCCGGGAAACCCGGAGCTGGCCCGCCGAATCGTGCCGCAGGGAGCCGTATTGCTCCGGAACAAGGCTGATGCGTTGCCTCTGCTGCATGGTGAAAAAATCGCGGTATTTGGTTCCGGACAACTTGCGTTTCAGGCCGGCGGCCGCGGTTCCGCATTTCTCAGGCGCACACCTGTAACTGCGCCGTTGGATGCCTTGCGTGGAGAGGCCGATTCCGGCAACCTTCAGCTGGAACAGGAAACAGAAAAAGCGTATCGGGCCAACTGCAACCTGAAAGTTACTCCGGAATTCGTGAAACGAGCACGCTCCGGTGCCGATACGGCCATTATCGTACTCTCACGTTCTTCTGGTGAAAGCCGTGATCTTTCCCCCGGTCCGGGCGGATGGTTGTTGACTCCGGAGGAGGAGGAGATGTTCCATCGCATCAACGAGGCCCGTTTCAAGAAAACAGTTGTCATCCTGAATACTCCGGGATCGGTTGACACCTCCTTTCTCGACCGTTTTCGGATCGACGCGCTGCTGCTGATCCACATGCCCGGCATGGCGGGGGGCGAAGCTCTCGCCGATCTGCTGACCGGACGAGCGTATCCTTCGGGAAAACTTACTGCGACCTGGGTGAAGACTCTCGCAGCACATCCATCCATCGCCACCCTCAATGAAAGTACGTTTTATGTCAATTACTACGAGGATATTTTTGTCGGTTACCGCTGGTTTTCGACCTTCGATCCCGCCGGAGAAGGGGTACGTTTTCCATTCGGGTTCGGACTCGGTTACACCAGTTTCGAAATCGGCGCGATCGAAGCGAAGCACGATAAAAGCACAATAACGGTGACCGCCTCCGTCCGCAACACCGGGAAGCGTCCCGGCCGGGAGGTGCTGCAACTCTATTTTGCCGCCCCGCAGGGAAAACTCGGCCGGCCGGGGGCCGAACTGGCGGCCTTTGCCAAAACTCCGGAACTCGCTCCCAACGGGGAATGTAAACTGGAGTTGAGCATCCCGATCGACCAGATGGCTGCCTATGATGATACCGGCCGCAGCGGCAATCCATCCTGCTGGGTATTGGAGGCGGGCGATTACCGGCTCCTGCTCGGCAACAGCCTTCCGGATGCGATGAAACGTCCGGTACTGACCTTTCGCCAGGCTGAGCTCCGGGTTCTGCAGCGACTCTCAGAAAAACTTGCCCCGCAAAAACTTCCGCGTCGCCTCCTCGCCGACGGCAGCTATGAAACCCTGAGTGGGCCGCGACCGACAGTAATCCTGCCGGATCGGGCGGTTCGAATTGAGGGGGAAGCATTCTGCGCCTCTCATCCCGCAGTCCGAATTGAGCGTTTCCCGGGAGGGGGGTGTCTGGCGCACATGTCCGGGCCTGATCGCCGGTTTGTGGAATATCTGCTGCAGGTGGAGCAACAGGGGCGTTACTCTTTGCTTCTCAATGCAGCCAATGGGAATCCGCCGATCGCTGACCTGATGCTTTTGTCTGTCAACGGCAGGATGCAACAGGTTAAAATTGCCGTTCCGCAGAGTCCTTCCGGAGTCGGAGGAAATCCTTGGTACAACTTCGTCAATTTGAAGCCGGTAACTGTGGATCTCCCTGCCGGAGAGGTCCGACTGCGTTTCATCTCCAACGGGAATTTCGTCAACATCGACTATTTTTTGCTCGCACCGGAAGAGGGAAGTTCCGCCAAGTTTGCGGAATTTTTTCAGGAGAAGGGATCGATTCATAATCTCAAACAACGCCGTTCCAAGTTTAATTTTGTCCAACTCGAATTGCAGCAACAGAAATCCGGCCGGATCGATGATTTTCTCGATCAATTTTCCGATGAGGATCTGGTTGATCTCCTGGGCGGCGGTGCCGGTCGGATACACTGGGGCACGGGTACGATCGGTGTCTCCGCAGCATTCGGTATCCCCGGAGCCGATACCGCAGACGGTCCCGCAGGTCTCCGTCTCGACGCGCCGACTACCTGGTGGCCGAATTCCAC
>CAZPWP010000284.1:0-3549 GCA_964590295.1 uncultured Victivallis sp. | reverse complement strand
AAAACGAGTTGTTAACAGGAAAAAGCCAATCGTTTTGAAATTGGCTCATTTGAAAAAAGGAGTCTATGGATGAAATCGTGTCTGTTTCTCATGCTGTTCTCCGTCGTGCTGGCGGTATCGGCCGGGCGTCTGCAAATCGATTCCGGCGGAACGCTCCGGAATGAAAAACGCGAGCCGCAATTTTTAGCCGGCGTCGTCATGTCGCATCTGGCAACGGCGGAAATCACCCGATTCGGGAAAAAATTCCGCGGCTGTTACCCGGAGGAGTATCGATGGATCTACGAGACTCTGCCTACGGTGGAGTACTGGGAAAAGCTCGGCTTCAACTCCGTCATCTCCTCGAATCACCGATATGGTTTGCGGATCTTCTTCCCCGATTATGAAAAGAATCGCTCCATGGATCCTTACACCCACTACGACCGCGGTATCCGTTCGCTGGGGCTGGAGAAAATCCGGCTGCACTGGAGTGCCGAGCCGGTAGAACAGCTCCAGGAGTTGTTTCGGGGCTACCGGGATTTTCCATTCTTTGCTGATTGCTATCTGCCGATCGGGAGTTACCGCCCCGATCTGGAGAAACTGTTCCCGGCCGAAGTTCTGACAAAGCGCCGGATTACTTCACATCCGCGGGACATCCCGTTTCAGCTCGGGTCGCCCGAGGGGCGCGAGCGGCTGTTCCGGCTCTACACCGATATGGTGGAGAGCTTCACGAAACTCGGAGTGAAGCCGCTGGCTTACCGGGTGCTTACGGAAAACCGTTACTATGACTACTCCGACGGCAACCGGAAACGGTTCGAAGAACGGCTGCGGAAAAAGTTCGGAACTCCGGAGGCGATGAACGCCGCATGGAAAACTCACTACTCGTCGTTCGGTGATGCTGCAAAACTCTCGGAGTCGAAGCAGTACTTCTCCGTTCCCGCGGAGGTCGAATACAGCAAGATGGAGCAGGAACAGGCGGCATTCGCCTTTGCGGAAGTTCACAAATTGGTGAAACGGCTCGATCCCGGTTCCTACGGCGTCGCGGTGCAGAATCTCGGGCGTCACATGTACCGTACCAACTCCTGCAACTTCAATCTCTACCTCATGAATCAGCCGCTGCAGGTCGTCACATCCGGCACCGGCAACTACACCTTCAACAATCTGGAGAATGTTCCTGACGGCACCCCGTTCGGCGATGCCCCGTCTGTGTCGGATGAGCTGAGAGAGTCTCTGATCCGCGAAGCGTTCTACCGTGCGCTTGCCCGGAATAAACTGCTGGTCAATCTGGAAGCGTACGGCGGCGGGGGTCATATGTCGGCACAATCGTTCCATTCCGTTCTCTGGCGGGAACTTGCCACCGGTCATGCCGCGGTTGAATTTCATGGATGGTCCGGGCTGCGGGATGATCCTGCCAACAAGAATCCCACCAGTTTCTGGCTGCTCAATCCGAACGTTGCCTCGCCGGAAACCTTCGCCGGGGTCCGGACGATGAGAAAGGAGGCGGAGCCGCTGCTGGATTTCTTCGCCGTGCCCGGCAACCGGCCGCGAGCGGAGATCGCCTTTCTCTTCTCCTACCCCACCGTACTGCTGGATCATGCCGGGCGGCAGGGCAATACCGCATTCCTGACGGAGCTGGCGGTGCCGCTCACCTTTCAGCACTATGCGTACGACGCAGTGTTCGAGGAGGAGATTCCGGAAACCGACCTGAGCCGGTATCGGATTCTCTTCGCCGCGGGCGTTGCCGGCACATACGATACCACGCTTCCGGCGCTGGAAAAGTTCGTGAAAGAGGGGGGCACGCTGGTTTTCTCCGGCGCGGCGATGGATCGCAACGAATACGGTGTGCCGATCCGGAATCCGCTCTCCGACGGAATCGTTTTCCAGACCAGCGCACATGGGAAAAAACTAGGGCGGGTAAAGCCGCTTGGCATCGCGGCGAAGGATTCCCGGTTCCTGAAGCTCTCGCCGCCCTGGAAAGTCCTGGCCGAGGTGAACGGCGCGCCGATTCTGGCGGTACGCGACTACGGCCGGGGGCGGGTGTACGCCTTTTCCGGGGAGATGCAGGATTACGCCCGGGCGGTGCTGTTGCAGGAGATCCTCGCGCCGGTGGCGAAGCTTGCGGAGGTCCGCGCCGCCGACAGCGGGGAGACGGCGCCGAACATCGAGGTTGTCAAGGCACATTCCGGTTCACTTACGGCGTGGTACATCAACAACGTCAATTCGACGGCGAAGAAGATCCGTCTTTCGGCCCCTGAACTTGCCGGAATGGCGGTGATCGATCCCATCGCCCGGGAGCGGTATGCGGTTGAGGGTGGCTCCGTACTGTTGAAGGTGGATTCCGCCCGCTGTCTCATTCTGGTTACCGGTCCGGAAGCGGATTTGAAACGGCGGTTCGGAACGGTTCCTGCCGTCTCGCCGGAGGAGATCAACCGCCGTTACGACAAGGAGATGGAACGGCTCCGGAAGGCCGGGCGGAACATTCGCCTCTCGCACCATGTCAATATCGGAAATTTCGCGAACGCCGGATTCGACAATGCGCAGAAGTGGGAGACCGACACCGCATGGAAGGAGGAGGGCAAACGGGATCTTGTTCAGCTTCCGTTTCACGAGAATCCGTTCGGGGACTTGCGGTTTGAGATCATCCGTTTCGATTACAACGAAAACCGGACCTGCATCGCTCTCAAGTCGAAGAACAGCCCGGACTATCCCGCCGCCGTGAAGAACGTTCCGCTGACCGGCCGCTTCGCTTCGGTCGCGTTCCTGCTGGGCGGCACCCACGTCCGGACCGGAGAGACGGCGATGGAGATCCGCTTTCATTTCGAAGACGGCGGTTCCATCACGGTTCCGGTTGTGGCGGGGAAGGATTTCGGCAGCTGGATGCTCGAGAAGAATTCCGAAGAACTGAACCGGAACTGCGTCTGGAAAAATCAGGAGAACCGCGGGTTGTTCGTCTTCGAGTGGTTCAATCCGGAGGCGGCGAAGCCGCTTGCTTCTTTCGATCTCATCTCCCGCAACGGAGAAACCACACCGGTGGTCTGCGCGGTTACGGCACTTCCCTCGGTCTATCGGGAAAGTTATCGGCACCGGATTGAACTTTCCCAGGTGATGCCGCGCACCG
The DNA here is from genome assembly GCA_964590295.1 of uncultured Victivallis sp. GTDB lineage: Bacteria > Verrucomicrobiota > Lentisphaeria > Victivallales > Victivallaceae > Victivallis. The sequence goes on along the minus strand of CAZPWP010000284.1, from coordinate 455 downwards.
AACGACCGGAGCGGATGTGGTGGGATGGTGACATCCTCCATTCCAGGACGAACTTCGTCTGGATCTTCATGCCGGAAGGGAAGACGCTCCCGCTGACGGAACAACAGCGGAAGAGCGCGGTTGTCCGTTTCTCCATTGCGATGGAGCCGAATGAGTACGGCGTGCGGCTCACGTTCGACCGGATGGGGATGGGCGTGCGCGGACTGCGCAACGGGCGGGCCATTGATCCGGCGCCGCGCTCCTGGACATTTACGGACAACACGCTGTCGCCATTCATCCGGGGCAAGGGAGGCACCGGGAAATGGATTGAGGCGGAAATTCCCCTCTATGACGCGATCTGTACCGGCGCGGGAATCGAACCGCTGGAGGAGCTGACCTCGCTGATGTTTTCCAGCTTCATCAAAGCGCCGATCAAGCTGCGTTTCCTGCGCATAGAGTACAACGATTGACCGGGG
>CAZPWP010000283.1:0-3551 GCA_964590295.1 uncultured Victivallis sp. | reverse complement strand
ATCGCGGCGTTTTTCTCAAAATACGTTCATTTCCGGCAAGAACCGTCGAAGAACCTTATATTTGCGCTTGAAAAAAATTTTTCCGGCGGTATCTTTGCCCTATGCTGATGATACCGGAACAATGCAGGACCATTGCGGTCACCGCTCCCGCCGGCCCACTCGCCGCAGAACGGTTCGCCGACGGCGTCGAATGGCTCCGCACGGAGGGAAAACGGGTGAAGATCATGCCGCATGCGAACGGTCCCTCCCCCGCATCCTACCTCGCGGCAGCGACCGAAGCGCGGGCGGGCGACCTCACCGCCGCATGGCTCGATCCGGAAGTCGATCTGATCCTCGCCTCGCGCGGCGGCTTCGGCTCGGCCCATCTGCTCGAACTTCTCGACTGGGGAGAGCTTGCGGCCAGACCAATGCTGCCGGTGGTCGGGTACAGCGACATCACCGCGCTCCACTGGGCGATGATCGCCCGGGAGGCCGGAATGCCGGTGGTCGGCCCGATGCTGGGAAAACTCTCCGAAGCGGCGCGTTCCGCGTACACCGCGCAGACCTTTCACGCGGCGCTGGCGCAGGAATCCATGGAGCTGCCGCCGGCTCCGGAGTTCGGCCCGTTTCTGGTGTGGAAAAAGAAAGCTGCCGCCGGGCTGCCGCTGCCGGGCAATCTTGCGGTGGCGGTGACGCTGTGCGGCACGCCGTTCTGCCCCGATCCCGCCGGAAAAATCCTGCTTTTCGAGGATCTGAATGAACCGGCGTACAAGCTGGACCGCTATCTCACCCAGCTGCTGCAGAACGGATTTTTCCGTCGGGCGGCGGGGGTGATCTTCGGCCAGTTCTGCGACTGCGCCCCTCAGGAGGAGCTGAACCGGCTCTTTCAGGAGGTGGCCAGGGAGGTGCGCGGGCCGGTGCTCTCCAACTTCCCCTTCGGACACATCTTTCCGCTGGCTTGCCTCAACTGCCGGATGACGCTGACCATCGAAGGGGAGCGGGTTTTCACCGGAAATTAGCCGTTACAACACCATGATTCCCGCGATCCAACCGGCGGCGAGCAGCGGCAGAATCAGAATTGGACCGATCGGCGAGTATTTGAACCAGAAAACCTGCCGCTGCGATACCTGTCCGCCGATCCGTTCGAAAAGTTTCTGCGCCACCAGTTCGGTCATGCCGGAACGGGAGAGCGCGATTGAAAACGCGCCGAACATCGCGTCGTTCATTGCAATGCCCGCCCCCCCCGCCGCCGAGGCCGCGGCAGAACGCCTGAATCGACTCCGACGCCCCCATATTCGCCAGCAATCCGCCCGCGACGGAGGCGAGAATCAGTAAAAAAAACACACTGAGCCGCAACGCAGAGAGCACCGGCAGCAGCACGAGACCGACAACAGGACCGGATTCCACAGGAGAGACCAATCCATTCCAGAATGCCATCGTTTGATTCCCAGCATTGATACCGTGTTCCGGATTCTGCCCGTCTCACTCCGGAAAACGAAAAACGCGAGGGCCGGAATCGGTCTTCGCGTTTTTCTCAGGTTCCCCGTTCTCCGTCAGGGCTGGAGCACTTCGGGAACCTTCTTCTCCGGAGCTGTCTGGCGCGGCGGAGCCGTCGGGGACGCCGGAATCGGCGCAACCGTCGTCTTCGTATTCATCGCCGGAATCTTTTGATCCGCCGCAGGAGCGGTCTTTGCATCCGCCGCAGGAGCCTTCACCGCAGGAGCCTTCGGTTCCGCGACCGGAGCTTTTGCCGGAGCATCGGCGGTTCCGGGAATGCTCGAGGTGTCAGGTGCGGCGGCCAGCCGGGTCTGCTCGCTCTTCTCCTTCATCTCTTTTTCGCTCAGGCCGGGTGCGGGCGTATTCTCCAGCTTGCCGGGGCGGGTATTGCGCGGATCCTTGTAGTAGTCCGCCTGATTGGCGTAGACTGCGGCATCGAGCTGGGCCTTGGCGTTCTGGATCGCAACATAGCTGCTTGCGAGGTTGGTTTCCGCTTCGACCAGGTCGCGCTGCGCCTCATTGAGACGGGTCAACTCAACGTTTCCGGCGCGGTATCCCTCATCGACCAGATCGCGTTGCTTGGCGGAAAGTTCGCGGGTCTTCTCGTAGATCCGGGTCTGCCGGACACTCTGGATGTAGTTCGCATAGGCGGCGCGCACTTCACTGACCACATCGAGCCATTTCTGTGCCACCTGGAAGTCGGCGACCGCGACGGCGGCCTGATATTCCCGCATCTGGTTGTAACGGATCAATCCGTTGAAGATCGTCCAGTCGGCGGTCAGTCCATAGCTCACCGACGGAGATTCGCTGTAGGAGTGCGAATAGGAGCTCTGGCCGCCGGAATAGCGGCTGAGGTCCGTCCCGTAGGCAAGATCGGCGAACGCGTTGATTGTCGGCGAATAGGCGCTGTAGGTCTGATACATCTGGTAGCGGGCCACTTCCAGCTGCTCCCGGTATCCCTTGAGGTCGGGGCGGTTGGCCAGCGCGGTGTCGAGGTAGATGTCGACCGACGGCAGCTCGCTGAAATTGGTCTTGAAGTCGGAGGGGAATTTGATCTCCGGCGGCAGCGTGCCTTCCGGATACCCCATCAGCACCGCAAGCGAATAGATCGCGGTCTCATACTGATAGTCGGCCGCGATGAGATCGCCGTCGGCTGCGTTCATCTGGATTTCGAAGTTCAACACATCGCTGAGCGGCACCGCTCCGGCCTGGAACTTCATCTGGGTATCCTTGAGTGAAATCTGCTGGAAGTTACGATCTTCCAGAGAGATGCGCTTGTTTTCAATCGCGAGGAGCACGTCGTTGTAGGCGTAGGCCACAGCGCGCATCAGCGTGCGGCACTCATCCTCTTCGAGCAGCCGCTGGTAGTTCAGACTGTGCGCGGCGGCCTTCACACTGAATTCGCGGGCGAGACCGTCAAAGACCAGCAGTGTCGCCGAGACACCGGTGGAGGTGGAGAAGCGGCGAGTGCGGGCCGCGCCGGAGGTGTTCTGCCGACGGCGACTCCAGGTGTCGTTTTCCTGAATGGTGAAGTTGGCCGAGATCACCGGCGAATAGGCGCCCCAGGCCTGATAGTAACGCATCCGCGCAGCACTGACCGCGTGGCTGGCGGCGATGTAGGTCGGGTTGTTCAACACGGCGATCCGCTGGGCATCCGCCAGCGTCAGCTCGGTGATACCGCTGAGAAGCTCATCGGCCTTGTCCCTGTCGCGCCGGGTATAGGTTTCACCGAGTGTTGCGGCCGGAGGGGCCTTGTATTCGTAACAGCCGCCGATGGCGATCAGCAGCAGGCTGAACGCCCCTCCCCTAGCAAACTTCTTCCATTCCATAAAATCCTGTCGCTCCGTATGGTGAAAATTAGAACCCACGAAATCACTGTTTAGGTAATCCGAAATATAATAGCAGTATTTTTATTTTTTTCAAGTCGTCTTTATAAAAAAACGAGGAAAGAGTCGCATTTATTCTGTTCCCTGATGAAAATAATTCAAAAAAATGGTTCTTCGACGGTTCTTGACAGAAGTGAACGTATTTTGAGAAAAACGCCGCGATGAAATGGAAAAAGGCCGACATCGCCC
>CAZPWP010000282.1:0-3556 GCA_964590295.1 uncultured Victivallis sp. | reverse complement strand
TACGCGAGGCTCAGCGTCCCGCTCATCGCCCGCCCCTCCGGCACCGCCACCACGATCAGCGTGACTGCGATCATGAAGAAGTTGAGCAGCCGGGCGACCGCTTCGCAGGAGACCACCGGATCCGGCCAGAAGCCGCCGAGCCATATTACGCCCAGACCGACCACCGCCACCACGACCGCAGCCGTAATGCAGAGCCAGGTCCGGGGCGTCAGGGAGAAGCTCCGGCGGCAAATCACCTCCAACCCGTCGGTGATGAGCGGCAGCCAGACCCGGAGCAGCGCCAGCACCAATGCCAGCGCCAGCGTCGCGGTCAGCCCCCACTGCGCCGGAGTCTGCACCAGCTGGCCGTGAAACATTTCCAACCCGGTCAGCACGCCGAAGGTAAGGACTGAAATGAGAAATCCGACCAATCCAATCAGCCGGCTGAGTTTTTCCAATTGCTTCTGAAGCGGTGTCTCCTCGCCGGTCTCCAGCAAAGCCTCGCGGGCGGTCCGGCCGATTTCGGTGTGCTCCCCGACCGCGTTGATTTCCGCATAGCCGTACCCATCGACCACCGGCGTTCCCCGCATCAGTTTGTCGGGGGGATAGGTACATTCGCCGAGGCGGGCGATCTCCGGATGACCGGCCGGAAACTTGCCGACCGGATCGGTCTCGCCGGTCAGGCTGGATTCATCCAGCTGAAGATTGACCGCCTCCAGCACCCGAGCGTCGGCGGGCACCTCTTCGCCCTGTTCGATGAAGATCACGTCGCCGACGACCAGGTCGTGGCGCGCGACCATGACAAAGGCACTGTTGCGGATCACCTTGCAGGGCTGATCATCGCTGCTCCGGTTGAGCAGGTCGAACTCCTTCTCCGCCCGGTATTCGTTCAAAAAGGCGATGAAGGTCGCCAGCAGAATCGCGGCCAGAATTCCCCCGCCTTCAACCCAGTCGCCGATCAGGCAGGAGAGCAGCGCGGCAATCATCAGAATACGGATCACCGGATCGCGGAATTTGCGTAGATATTGAATGTACCACGCCACCCGGACCGGAGCGGGCAGCACATTGGCGCCATGTTCCGCCCGGCTCCGTTCAACCTGTTCCGCCGTCAACCCCTGATAATTCATTTTTTCCATCGTTTCCCCAAAACTGATTTGACTTTTCAGTCAGCTGACCGGATCAACCGTGATCGCCAGCAGAGCCTTCTCCACCAGCTTCCGGTAATGCTCCAGCCCATCTTCATCTAGATCCGGCGGAATTTCAATCCGCTCCCCCAGCACCAGCGTCAACCGGCAGAAGGGCTTCGGAATCTGGAAGCGATCCCAGCTTTTCACCGTCCAGCAGCGGGAGGCATTCACGCTGATCGGAATGATTCCCCCTCCGGTGAGCGAAGCAAGCTGAATCGGACCGTTCTTCATCACATAGCGCGGTCCGCGCGGCCCGTCCGGCGTGAAACTCACATGAAATCCGTCGTGGATGGCACGTACCGCCGCGAGCTGCGCTTTCGCCCCCCCCCGGGTTGAGGAGCCGCGCAGACTCCGGATCCCGAGGTTGGCGATGAAATCGGTAACATACTGGCCGTCGCGGGAAGCGCTCACCACCGCGACCGTCCGCCGCCGCGTCGCCGCCGGGAAGGCCGCCGCGAAAAACATCAGCCGGTTGTGCCAGCTCACCGTCACTGCCCCCCGGGCAAGTTTGGTATGGTTGCTGGGATCCTCCACCCGGAACCGGTAGAGGGTATGCAGCGCCAGGAGCAGCAGTTTCGCTGGAAACCAGTAGATCCAGGTCGGCAGCTTCCTGACACTGCGGAACTTCTGCTTGAAGTATCCCATCACCTCTTCTCCTTCACGCCCCGTTTCCGGCAGAAACCAGCCAGCGTGCACCGGTCACATTCCGGCCGCCCCGCATGGCAGATCCGGCGGCCGTGCTGAATGAGCAGATGCGAAAAATTGGACCAGTATTCCGGCGGCATTGCCGCGTTCTGCGCCGCCTCGATCGCCTCCGGCGACGCGGTTTTGACCAGTCCGATCCGGTTCAGCAGCCGGTTGACGTGAGTATCCACCGGGAAGCCGGGAATTTTAAAGGCGTCGCCCAGCACCACATTGGCGCTCTTGCGCCCGATGCCGGGCAGCGAAGTAAGCTCTCCCATCGTCCGCGGCACTGCGCCGTTGAAGTCCGACACCAGAGCTTTCGCACAGGCGGAGAGGTTTTCGCTCTTGTTGCGGTACAACCCGCAGGGCCGGATGATTTCAGCGATCTCCTCCACCGGGAGCGCCGCCATCGACGCCGGATCCGGCGCCACGGCGAAGAGCTTCTCCGTCACCTGGTTGACCCGGTCGTCGCGGCACTGCGCCGAAAGCATCACCGCCGCCAGCAGCTGAAACGGCGTCACATGTTTCAGCGGACAGGTACAGTCGCCGTACAGCCGGTAAAGTTCCTCATACAGACGAAGCCATTCCCGTTTTGCCGACATCACCGGAATCCTCCCCCCAGCGTGAGAAAGTTGCGGAGCAGCCGCAGCCCGTGGCGTTGGCTCTTCTCGGGATGAAACTGCGTGGCGAACCAGCGCCCGGAGCCGACCGCCGCGGAAAAGGGCAGAATATACGAGCAGACCGCCGCCGTCCACACCGGATTCTCCGGCACGTAGTAGGAGTGCACGAAATAGAAGAAGCCGCCGTCCTTAATTCCCTGGAAAAGCGGGGAATCCGGCACCGGCGAGAGCGAATTCCACCCCATGTGCGGCACCTTTTCCGCTCCGTCGGGAAAGCGGAGCACCTTCCCGGGGAAGACGCCGAGTCCGGCGACGCCGGGAGCCTCCTCGCTCTCCTCAAACAGCATCTGCATGCCGAGGCAGATCCCCAGCAGATATCCGCCGGATTCAACGAAATTCCGGATCGCCCGGTCGAAGCCGCGCTGCCGCAGGTTCTCCATGCCGTCCCCGAAGTTCCCGACTCCCGGCAGGATACAGCAGTCGAACCCGTTCAGCTCCCGGCCGTCTGCAACCACCTGTGCCGAAGCGTCGATAAACTCCAGCGCCTTCGCCACCGACCCGAGGTTGCCCATATTGTAATCGATCAGAGCTACGCTCATTGAGGCCCCTTCCGCAATTGATGGAGCCATACTATACACCCAGTCCGGATGAAAAGCAACAGAGGCCGGCCGGATTTTCAGCGGTACATCCTCAGCACGATCTCGCGCACCGGGTGGATCCAGCGGATGAATCCGGGCTCCTTCGCCGGAATCCGGCACAGCTCGCGTGCTCCTCCGGCCAGAACCGGCAGGAACACCACCCGGTTCAGTTCCGGATAGTACTCCCGCCGGAGGATTCTTCCGTTGGCCGCACCGGACAGCGTCAGGTCTCCCCCGGTCGGATAAGCGGTTGCTTCAATTCGCAGGAGGCTGCCCGGCGCAAGCTCGATACAGTTGCGGCCATGTTCGATTCGGATCACACACATATCGGGCCGGGAAAACATTCCTGACTCCGCCGGGGTGAATTTCTCCGCAGAAAATCCGGCAGTGACTCGAGCGCCGCTTCATATCCCCAGAGCAGACTGCTGCCCTCGACCGGAGCTGTATA
>CAZPWP010000281.1:0-3567 GCA_964590295.1 uncultured Victivallis sp. | reverse complement strand
GGCGCCGCTTTTGTGGGTAATCTCCCGGTCCCGGCTGGTGCCGCCTTTGAGCCCGTTGACCTTCGGCGGAACAGGCGCGGCGAGCAGAGCATCACGGGAGGCCGGATCGACGAATTTCACTTCGGGGATGAGGTGAAACCCGAACTTTTCGGCGACGGCGGTACGGATCTCCCGGAGCAGTTCGAGGTAGTCGCGTTCGGTGGCGGAGTCCACGTTGACGATGTAGTTGGCGTGGGTGGAACTCACCTCGACCCCGCCGATGCGGTACTCCTTGAAGCCGCACTGTTCGATCAGTTTGCCCGCCGGTTCGAATTCGGAGATGTTGCGGAAGGTGCATCCGGCGCTCCGGCCGCCGGGCTCGCGGCGATGGCGTGCCTCCAGTTCGCGGCGGATCTCCGTTTCCTCGCTCTCGCGGTCGCTGCGCGGCAGTGTGAGGATGGCGGCGGTGAGGATCACATCCTCCGGAATATTCGTCTGCCGGTATCCCCAGTCGATCTCCTCCTTTTCCGCCGTCCACGGGGTGCCGTCGAAGCGGAATCCGCAGAGCTGGAGGACGAATTCACCGATCGCAATGCCGTTGGCTCCGGCGTTCATCCGCAATGCGCCGCCGATGGTGCCGGGAATTCCGGCGAGGCGGGCGATGCCGCCGAATCCGAGTTCCGCCGCGGCGGAGGTGAGTTTGGACAGCCGGAGGAATGCACCGGCGGTCAGGTGGCTGCGCCCGGCTTTCACTTCGGAGAAAAACGGCTGGCCGAGCCGGATGCCGAGTGCGGGCGAGGGCGCGTCGCAGCCGACGAGGTTGGTGCCGCCGCCGATGACCAGAATCGGAATCGCGCGGGCGTGCGTCCATTCGAGCAGCGCGCCGAGTTCGCGGTCATTGCGGGGTTCGGCGAGCAGCGGCAGGGAACCGCCGATGCCGAGGGTGGTGATTTCCCGGTAGGAGAGGTCGTTTCGCAGCACGAGCTGGGGAAACGCGGCCTGAAGTTCGTCGAAATAGTCCGGTTTCATGATTGCTTCTTATATATTTGTTCGGGATCGAAGAGCGGTTTGCTCTGTTCTATGAGGGTTCCGTTTTCGAGTTTGCGGAAGAAACAGCTCCGATGGCCGGTGTGGCAGGCGGCGCCGCCCTTCTGTTCGACGCGGTAAATGACGGCATCGCCGTCGCAGTCGACTAAAATCTCTTTGATGATCTGGATGTTGCCGCTCTCCTCGCCTTTGCGCCAGAGCCGGTTGCGGCTGCGGGAATAGTAGACGGCCTGTCCGGTGCGGAGCGTCTCCCGCCACGCTTCAGGATTGATGTAGGCGAGCATCAGCACTTCGCCGGTGAGATGGTCCTGCGCCACGGCGGGAATGAGTCCGCCCGCCTTCTGGAAATCAAGTTCCTCCATGTGTGGATTCCTGAATTGCATGTTCCATGGTGTAATCTGAATTAATGTGCCTCATCTCCGGAGTTTTTGCAAGTCCGCATTGCGATTATTTTGGCGGAGTTTCCCACATTTTCCGCTTGCGCCTGACAAGGAGAAGTGGTATAGTATCCGGTCCGGAGAAACGGAAATGCTCCGGCGGGGAGAAATCGGCGTGATTTTACTTGTGACATGCGGGGCGGAACAGCGGAGCATAACCGCAGAGCCCGGCGTACCGTTGAGCGCGACGCTTGCCCGGAACGGCTGGAAACTCGATCTGCGCTGCGGCGGAACCGGCCGCTGCGGCCGCTGTCTGGTCGAACTCTTTGAGGGAGTGTTCGTCACCGGCGGCGCATGGCGCGACTGCGGCGAGACCGGACCGCGCACCGTGTGCAGCTGCGACTGCTTTCCAGTCGGAGGGACCGGGGCGCTCCGGATTCCGGAATCGTCGCTGCTCCGCGAGGAGGTGGCGGTCGAGACCGGATTTCTGCTCCCGCTGGAGAGCGCTGCGCCGGGGAGCGGATGGGCCGCCGCGGTGGATATCGGCACTACGACGGTCGCCGCGCTGCTGCTTCATGATGGCGAAATCGTCGCATCGGCCGGAGGGTTGAACCGGCAGGCGAGGTTCGGTGACAACGTGATCGACCGGATCGCCGCCGCCGCCTCGCCGGAGGGGCTGACCGCCCTGCAGCGCGCCGTCGCCGCGGAGACGATCGATCCGCTGCTGCGGGAACTGACGCCGGAGCCGGAGAGAATCCGCCGGATTGCGGTGGCGGGCAATACGGTCATGACCCATCTTCTGTACGGAATCGATCCGGCTCCGATCGGCGTGGCGCCGTTTGAACCGCCCCGGCATCGTTTCCCGACGGTGCCGGCAAAGGAGCTGGGAATTTCCGCCGCTCCGGAGGCGGAGCTGCTGGCCGCGCCCGCCGTCGGCGGCAACGTCGGCGGCGACCTGGTTGCCGGGATGGCGGCGACCTGCTTCGTCGGCTCCGGCCGGACCGAACTCCTGCTCGACCTCGGCACCAACTGCGAAATGATTCTGTCGCACAACGGGAAATTTCTGGCGGCGAGCGCCGCCGCCGGCCCAGCCTTCGAACGTTCCGGTGCGGCGAGCGGCAGCCGGGCGGGCGAGGGGGTGATCGAACACCTCCGGTTCGACGCCGCCGGGCGGTTCGAACTCTCGGTCCGGGGGGGAGGGAAGGCGGCTGGACTCTGCGGTTCGGCGCTGGTGGACTTTCTCGCCTTCGGCCGCCGTAGCGGCCTGCTGGATGAGTTCGGCCGCTTTGACCCCGGGGTACCGGCGCGCTGGGGGCGGCGTGTGATGCGTGACGGCGTGCTCGGCTGTTGGCTCGCTCCCGGCGTGGTGATTCTGGAAAACGACATGGAGGCGCTGCTTCAGGCGAAGGCGGCGGTGTGGGCGGGAATCCACTCTCTTCTGCGGGCGGCGGGCATCGAGCCGGGCGCGCTGGAACGGCTCTGGCTCTGCGGCGGCTTCGCACGCGGGCTGGATCTTGCTTCGGCGCAGGCGATCGGAATGCTTCCTGCATTGCCCGGAGCCGTGTTCCGCATCTGCGGAAACGCCGCGCTGGCGGGGGCGGCGCTGCTGGCGGCGTATCCGGAACGCTTGAGCGAATTCGACCGTCTCGCGTCGTTGCCGCAGGAGTTGCCGCTCAATTCGATCCCCGGCTTTGCAGAGGCATTTATTGCAGGCCTCCGGCTCTCAGGGGAATGAATCGACGATCAATTCATCCAGAGCCTCCCGGTAGATCTTGTACTCCGAAGGTTCGCCGCCGGAATCGACACCGTCGACATGCATCCATTTCCCCGGCGCCATCCCGGTTGCAGTGCCAGACATTGCTTCGCCACGGCAGCATGTGAAAATCAGAAGCTGGACCAAAGTGTTGCGGTTGTCGAGCTGATTCTCGGCGGAATGATTCTCGCAACTTTCGTTACGCCCTTGTCACTCCATCCATAAGCAATTTTCTTGATTCTCCGGCCAGGTTCCCGCATACTCTTTCCACCATCGACAAAGCCCCGGGGGAAATCGATCCCCGCTTCCGCCGGCGGCGAATAGAACCGAACCCGTCGCAAACAGGTTGCCGCCGTGTCATACCCTCGTCCTTGAAAATATCCGATCCGTCGATCGACGGCCGCTTCCGTT
>CAZPWP010000280.1:0-3609 GCA_964590295.1 uncultured Victivallis sp. | reverse complement strand
GACCGTGCAGAGCAGCCGCGAACTCAACCGGGCGGTGCTGATCGGTTCGGTCTTCATCCTGCTCACGGTGGGGTCGGCCTACATGGTCGGCGCGCTCTCCAACGTCTTCTTCTACTACTCCGACCGCGGAATCGCCGCGGGAACCGGCGGAAAACTCGCCATCGAGGCGGCGGGCGGGAATCCCGACCTCATCATTCCGCTGTTCATCCGCGAGGCGCTGCCGCCGGTGATTCTCTACCTCTTCTCGCTGACGCTGCTGTCGGCGGCGATGTCCACGTTGAGTTCGCTTTTTCACGTGACCGGTTCGGCGATCGGCCACGACCTCTTCCGCAATCTGGCGGGCGTTCACCGCGACAGTACGCTCATCACCCGGCTCGGGGTGGTGTTCGGCATCGTCGTGAGCGTGGCGCTCGGCATCATTCTGCCTCCCGGAATCATCGCCCGCGGCACGGCGATCTTCTTCGGCGTCTGCGCGGCGGCGTTCCTGCCCGCCTACTGGGCGGCGCTCTACTGGCGCGGCGCAACCCGGGCGGGCGTCTGGGCAAGCATGGCGATCGGTGTGGGCGCGAGCCTCTTCGGGCTCCTCTTCCTCCATCGCAAGGAGTCGGCCGCGCTCGGAATCTGCGAATTTCTCTTCGGGCGCACGGAGCTGATTTCGACGTTCCCGTGGCCCTATGTGGATACGTTTCTCTACTCGCTGCCGCTCTCGCTGGCGGCGCTGATCGCGGTGAGCCGTTTCACCCGGCCGCTCCCAGAGGAGCATCTCAAACGTTGTTTCAAATCAATTCAATCATAGAAAACCGGTGAAGATCATGGAATTCCAGGCAGTGTCCAATCAGGTCGACTTCCCGAAACTGGAGGAGGATGTCCTCCGCTTCTGGCAGGAGTCGGAAATTTTCCGCATGCCGATGGAGCAGCGGCGCGGCGGCGACGAGTTCGTCTTCTACGACGGCCCGCCGTTCGCAACCGGGCTGCCGCACTACGGCCACCTGCTCGCCGGAACCATCAAGGATGTGGTGCCGCGCTACCAGACGATGCGCGGCAAACTCGTCGAACGCCGCTTCGGCTGGGACTGCCACGGTCTGCCGGTCGAGAACGAGATGGAGAAGCAGCTGAATCTCTCCAGCAAGCGGGAGATCGAGGCCTACGGCATCGACAACTTCAACGAGGCGTGCCGTTCGATCGTGCTGCGCTACACCGCCGAGTGGGAGAAGGTGGTCGGCCGGATGGGCCGCTGGGTGGACTTCCGCAACGGCTACCGCACGATGGACCGCGATTTCATGGAGTCGATCTGGTGGGTCTTCAAGAGCCTCTGGGATCAGGGGCTGGTCTACGAGGGGTACAAAATTCTGCCTTACTGCCCGCGCTGCGCGACGCCGCTGTCGAACTTCGAGGCGAATCAGGGGTACCGCGAGGTGGTCGATCCGGCGATCACCGTCCGTTTCCGGGCGGCGGACCGGGAGAACACCTGCTTCCTGGCGTGGACGACCACCCCGTGGACGCTCCCCTCGAACCTCGCATTGACCGTCGGTCCGGATATCGATTACGTCGAGGTCCGGGACGGCGACGACCATTACATTCTGGCCGAGGCGCGGCTCGGCGTCTACTACAAGGAGACGCCGGAAATTCTCTGGCGCGGCAAGGGTTCCGAACTGATCGGCCGCCGCTACGAGCCGCTCTTCCCATACTTCGCCGATCTGGCGGAGAAGGGGGCGTTCCAGGTGCTCGGCGGGGATTTCGTCAGCACCGGCGACGGCACCGGAATCGTCCACACCGCGCCGGGCTTCGGCGAGGACGACAATGCGGTCTGCAAGGCGGCGGGGCTCCCCGAGGTCTGTCCGATCGACGAAGAGTGCCGCTTCACCGCCGCGGTGCCCGACTATCAGGGGCGCCCGGTCAAATCGACCGACAGGGAGATCATCGACCGGCTGAAGGCGGAGGGCAAGCTCGTTCACCGCGGGCAGATCAAACACAGCTACCCGCACTGCTGGCGCGACGACGGCCCGCTGATCTACCGGGCGATCTCGACCTGGTTCGTCAAGGTCGAGGCGATCAAGGAGAAGATGATCCGGAACAATCAGTCGATCAACTGGGTCCCGGCCCACCTGCGCGACGGCCGGTTCGGCAAGTGGCTGGAGAACGCCCGCGACTGGGCGATCAGCCGCAACCGCTACTGGGGCACGCCGCTGCCGATCTGGCGCAACGCCGAGGGCGAGGTGATCGTGGTCGGCAGCGCCGCCGAGCTGGAAAAACTCACCGGGAAGAAGATCGACGACCTGCACAAGCACTTCATGGACAAGATCGAAATCCCGTCGCCGACCGGCAGGTCGCCGCTGCGGCGGGTGCCGGAGGTGTTCGACTGCTGGTTCGAGTCCGGCTCGATGCCGTACGCCCAGCAGCACTATCCGTTTGAGAACAAGCGGCACTTCGAGGAGAATTTCCCGGCGGACTTCATCGCCGAGGGGCTCGACCAGACCCGCGGGTGGTTCTACACGCTGGTGGTGCTGGCGTCGGCGCTTTTCGATCAGCCGCCGTTCCGCAACGTGGTGGTAAACGGGCTGGTGCTGGCCGAGAACGGGCAGAAGATGTCCAAGCGGCTGCGGAACTATCCCGACCCGACGGTGGTGATCAACCGCTACGGCGCCGACGCGCTGCGGCTCTTCATGCTCGGCAGCCAGGTGGTGCGCGCCGAGGACCTGAAGTTCTCCGAGACGGGGGTCAAGGAGATTCTGCGCGGCATCATGATTCCGATGTGGAACGCGCTCTCCTTCTTCACCACCTACGCGAATGTGGACCACTACAATCCGGGCGAAGGGGAGGTCCGGCCGCCGGCGCATCCGTCGAACGTGCTCGACCGCTGGATTCTGAGCTCCGCTTCGCAGATGGTCGAGGAGGTGCGCGCCGAACTCGACGCCTACAACCTGCAGAAGGCGGCAAACCGCTTCAGCCGCTTCATCGACGACCTGACCAACTGGTACATCCGCCGGAGCCGCCGCCGCTTCTGGAAGTCGAGCGACGACCGCGACAAGCAGGAGGCCTACGCGACGCTGCACTACATGCTGCTGACCTTTGCGAAGACGGCGGCGCCGTTCATTCCGTTCACCACCGAGGCGATCTACCGGGCGCTGCGGACGCCGTCGATGCCGGAATCGGTCCATCTCTGCAACTATCCGGTGCCGGACGACTGCCGCGACGAATCTCTGGAGCGGCAGATGGCGCTGACGATGAGCGCGGTCTCGTCGGGGCGGTTCCTTCGCACCGCGCACAATCTGAAGGTGCGCCAGCCGCTCTCGCGGGCGGTGCTGGTGGCCGGCACTCCGGAAGCGCGCCGGATGCTGGAGGAGACCGCGTCGATCATCGCCGAGGAGCTGAACGTGAAAAAGGTTGAATTCAGCGACGACGAGGAGGCGCTGGTCCATCGGAGCTGCAAGGCGAACTTCAAGGCGCTCGGCAGCCGGCTCGGCAAAAACATGAAGGCGGCGGCGGCGAAGATCGAGACCTTCTCCGGTCGGGAGATCGGCGAAATTCTCGCCGGGAAACCGCTGATGATCCCCCTGCCGGACGGCAGTTCGGCGGAGATCTCCGCCGACGATCTGGTCGTGCGGCGCG
>CAZPWP010000279.1:0-3612 GCA_964590295.1 uncultured Victivallis sp. | reverse complement strand
GGGCATTTCGGCGCTAATGTATTCCTATGTATGTGCGTACGCGCGCGGAAAGCGCGTACGGAGTGATTCAGGAGGGGAACGGTTCCCGGGGGAAAGAGAGAAAATGTCCAAATTATTGATAGTGGAGTCTCCGACCAAAGCCCGCACCATCGGGCGGATGCTGGGGGCGGATTATGCGATCATGGCCTCGATGGGGCACATCCGCGATCTGCCGGAGCGGGAGTTCGGCATCGATATCGCGCACGGCTTCGCGCCGCAGTACGTCGATACCGCACGGAGCAAATCAGTGGTCCGCGACCTGCGTGCCGCGGCGAAGAAAGCCGATGAAATCTACCTCGCCCCCGACCCTGACCGCGAAGGAGAGGCGATCGCCTGGCATCTGGCGGAGGTGCTCGACAAGAGCACGAAGGCGCCGTTTTACCGGGTGAGCTTCCACGAGATCACCCGCAGTGCGATCGAGCGGGCGATGCAGGAGAAGGGGGAGATCAATCGCAATCTGGTCGACGCCCAGCAAGCCCGTCGGGTACTGGACCGGATCGTCGGCTATCAGGTGAGTCCGCTGCTCTGGTCGCGGGTGGAAAAGGGCAGCAGTGCCGGGCGGGTTCAGTCGGTCGCGTTACGGCTGGTGGTCGAGCGCGAACGGGCGATCGGCGCGTTCACGCCGGAAGAGTACTGGGTGTTCTCCGCGGTGTTCTGCACCGAAACCGGCGAAGAGTTCACCACCCGGCTCTTCAAGATCGACGCGGAGGAGTTCCGGATCGGTTCCGGGGAGGAAGCGGCGAAGCTGCTGGAGGCGATCCTGCACGGCGCCGCGCCGCTGGTCTCTTCGGTGACGGTGAGTGAACGCCGCCGTTTCGCTCCGGCCCCCTTCACCACCAGCACGCTGCAGCAGGCGGCGAACGTTTCGCTGCACTATTCCGCCACCAACACAATGCGTTACGCGCAACAGCTCTACGAGGGCATGGATATCGGCGAAGGCGGCTCGGTCGGTCTCATCACCTACATGCGTACCGACTCTGTGACCATCGCTCGCGAGGCGCAGGTGGCGGCGGCGGCGTTCATCCGCGACACCTACGGCGCGGAGTTTGTCCCGCAGAAATTCAATTGCTACAAGAACAAGGCGGCGGCGCAGGAGGCGCACGAGGCGATCCGTCCGACCGACGTCCGGCGGACGCCTGAGGCGATGGCGCCCTATCTCGATCCGATGCAGCTCAAGCTCTACTCGCTGATCTGGCGGAGGTTCGTCGCCAGCCAGATGACGCCGGCGCTTCAGAATCTGACGACGGTGGATGTCGGCGTCGCCGGGGCGGATGCGCGGAACTACACCTTCCGAGCGACGGCGACGGTGCCGCTGTTCCCGGGCTTCTCGAAGGTGTACGAGGAGGTTTCCCGGCGGAAGGATGAGACGCGCGAGGCGGAGGTCCTGGGGAGGCTCCGGGAGAAGCAGCCGCTGTCGATCCGCGATGTGGAGAAGGAGCAGAAGTTCACCGAGCCGCCGCCGCGCTACACCGAGGCGGCTCTCATCAAGGAGCTGGAGGAGAACGGCATCGGCCGTCCTTCGACCTATGCGACCATTCTGCGCACGATCCAGGACCGCAAATACGTCTCGCGCGAACAGGGCAAGCTGGTGCCGACGGCACTGGGGTACTCGGTCTGCGACTTTTTGGTGGAGAAACTCCCGGCGCTCTTCGACATCGGGTTCACCGCCCGGATGGAACAGCAGCTCGACGAGGTCGAGGATGGCAAGGTCGGCTGGACCGACATGATGGCCGACTTCTACTCGCAGTTCGTGCCGTGGCTGGAGGCGGCGAAAAACAGCGACCTGCCTCCGGCGGAGGAGGCGGCGAAGCTGCTGGCGCTCTTCGACGATCTCGCCTTCGACGCGGCGCAGAAGGTGGGTAAACGCACCTATGACGACGCGAGATTCTGCCGTTCGCTCCGGGAGAAGTTCGATTCCGACGGGAAGATCACCGCCCGGCAGTTTCAGGCGCTGGTCGGGCTGGCGGCGAAATATTCCGACCGGCTCGGCGGCAAGCTCGACACTCTGCCGGAGACGCTCCGTGTCGCGGTGACGGAGGCGGCGGTTCACCGCGCCGAACGCAAGGAGAAACGGGAGCAAGCCGAGGCGGCCTGTACTTCGGCGGATTACGCCGGACTTTTCGCCGCGTTCGATCAGGTCCATTTCGAACCGGTGACGAAGCGGGGGCGATTCAGTTACGACGACAAAAAATTTTTCGATTCGCTCCGCAAACAGGCGCTCTCCGGCCGGGCGCTCTCGGTGAAGCAGCTGGCCGCTCTGCGCAAGATGGCGCAGAAGTACCACGGCGAGCTGACCGATCCGGCGCTGGTCGACCGGATTCTCGGAATTGAGATTCCCGCCGCCGCTCCGATTTCCGCCGCTTCGCCGGATACGGAGCGTCTTCTCGAGGGGTTGAAAGCGGTGAGACAGTGGGCGGAACCGGTGAAGCGGGGCCGTTTCACCTTCGACGACAAGGCGTTTTATGAATCACTGGCCAAGCAGTACGCCGCCGGGCGTCGCTTCAGCGAAAAACAACAGGCCGCCCTCGCGAAGATGGCGGCGAAATATGGAGTGAAATAGTATGAAGGAACAAGAGGACATCGAAAACGCGGCCGTGCCGGAGGAGACGAACAGCGTTGCGGAAGAGAACAGCGCGCAGAAGCCGCGCCGCGGCAGGAAGAAACTGTTCAAATGGCTCAGCATCTTCCTGATCGGAGTGGTCGTGCTGCTGGTGGTCGCGCTGATCTGCCGGGATGTCATTGTCGAGCAGGCGGTGACGCGGATCGGTTCGATGGTGACCGGGACAAAGGTGGAGCTGGATTCCTTTTCCAGTTCGCTCTTTGGCGGGAGCGCGAAACTTTCCGGCTTCCGGGTGGCGAATCCGGAAGGGTACCGCAACCCCGAGGCATTCCGGGTGGAGACGGTGGTGGTGCGGCTGAATCCCGGATCGATCTTCTCCTCGAAAATCGAGATTTACGAAGTGAGCGTCAGCGGGATGCGGGTGGATTTCGAGATGAAGCTCGATGGTTCCAGCAACCTGACCGATATCCAGAAGAACGTCGAGCGTTTCGCCGGTACGGGAGAGGCGAGACCGGCGACGCAGGAGAGTGAGGCTCAGGCGGAGGAGACGGCCTCGGTCGAGGCTTCTGAGAAGCAGCTGGTGATCCGGTTGTTCCAGACCAGCGACAGCCGAATCTCGCTCTCGTCGAGCGTGCTCAAGACCACGGTCGACATTCCGCTGCCGCCGATCGAGCTCACAGATGTCGGCGAAGGCAAGTCGATGGGAGAGACCTTCCGCGATCTGTATGCCGAGCTGATTCTGGCGATCTCCAAGGCGGTTGCCGCGACCGATTATCTCAAGGATCTGGGCAGCTCTCTCAAAAAGAGCGGCGAAGGGCTCTCTCAGGAGATCAAGAGCGGAATCGATCAGTTCAAGGATATCTTCTCCCGGAAGAAATAGAAAACAGCCTGCGGCACGGGAGGACGACACGGCGTTGTTCTCCCGTTTTTTTGGGTGCGCCCGGCATGGCGTACGACGACCGGGTGAAAGTCCCGAAGCCGCCCGACAGGGGGAAGGCTGCAGCAACAGGACT
>CAZPWP010000278.1:0-3632 GCA_964590295.1 uncultured Victivallis sp. | reverse complement strand
CGAGCGGAAGAAGGCGATCAGCTGTTTGAGTTCGTCTGCGGAGAAGGTTTCCGCGTAGCTTTTGGCGATGACGGGGCGGAGCTTCTCCCAGCTCATCTCTTCGCGGACGACCGACATGGCGACTGCCATGATTTCGTCTTCGGCTTTCTGCTGTTCGGCGGAGAGCGTGATTCCCTGGCGGCGCAGCAGTTCCGGAAGCATCTGCTGCTGCATCTTCGCCGCCTCGTTCAGCGAAGAGGTGAGCTGTTCCGCCTGCCGGGTGACGATCAGGAACTCATCGACCAGTTTCTCCCTCTCCGTCTCCACCGCGGGTGCGGAAGCCGCGTGGAGTCCGGAAATTGCGGCGGCGGTCAGCAGTATCAGCAATCGTTTCATCCGAGTGTTCCCTCCTGTTTGGATCGTGATATCGTTCAGCGCCGTTTCCGGGTGGGGATGTGGGCGCATTCGCCGTGGACCGCGTGAGCGGCCTCCATCATCGCCTCGCCCAGCGTCGGATGAGCGTGGATCGCCCGGCCGAGTTCGCGGGCGGTGCACTCCAGCAGCATCGCCGGGACCGCCTCCGCGATGAGGTCGGTCGCATGCGGACCGATGATGTGAACGCCGAGCACCTGGTCGGTGTCGGCGGCGGCGAGGATCTTGACGAACCCTTCGGTCTCGCCCATCGCCATCGCCTTGCCGAGGGCGGCGAAGGGGAATTTGCCGACGTTGTACGCGATGTTCTGCGCCTTGCACTGCTCTTCGGAGAGGCCGACGGTGCCGATCTCCGGGGAAGTGAAGATGCAGCCGGGCGTGAGCGTTCCGGGGAAGCGGACCGGTTTGCCGCAGATGTGCGATACCGCCGCCTCCGCCGCCGCGCTCGCCCAGTGGGCCAGCATGATTTTGCCCACCGCGTCGCCGACGGCGTAGATGCCGGGCGCGGAGGTGAGGAAGTTGTCGTCCACTTCGATGAAGCCGCGGTCGCCGGTTTTCACGCCGGCGGCGGCGAGGTTGAGTCCGGCGGTCGCCGGGCGGCGGCCGATGGAGACCAGCAGATATTCGGCGCGGAGCGTTTCGTCGCCGACCTTGCCGGAGACGCCGCGCGCGGTGCATTTGATGTCGCCGAGCGGCCTGCCGTTGAGGATGCGGATCCCTTCGGACTCCATCCGGCGGGCGAGCAGTTTCGCGCACTCCGCGTCGGTGGCGGGCAGGATCTGAGGAAGCATCTCCACCACGGTGACCTCGGTGCCGAGGGCGGCGAAGAGGCAGGCGAATTCGCAGCCGATGACGCCGCCGCCGAGGATCAGCAGCGACTTCGGCAGCTTCGGCAGGCTGAGCAGTTCGGTGGAGGTGAGGATGCGGTCGCCCTGCGGAAGGAAGCCGGGCACCAGCGGTTCGGAACCGGAGGCGATGATGAATTTCGACGCTTCGATCACCGTTCCGGCGCTCTCTCCGGCGGCGACGACCAGCTGTCGGCGGCTGAGAAATTCGCCGCGCCCGGAGAATACCGTCACGCCGGCGGCTTTCAGCAGTCCGGCGATGCCGTTGCGGAGTTTGCCGATCACCTCGTCCTTGCGGGCGAGCATCTTCTTCCAGTCGGGCTGGATTTCCCCGGTGATTTCGACGCCGAACTCTCCGGCGCGGCGCGCGGCGGAGAGCACCTCCGCCCCGGCGATGAGGGTCTTGGTCGGAATGCAGCCGACGTTGAGGCAGGTGCCGCCGAAGAACGCCTTCTCCACCAGCGCCGTTTTGAGTCCGTTCTGCCCCGCCCGGATCGCCGCCACGTAGCCGCCTGGGCCGGCGCCGATCACACAAACATCGAATTTTTCCACTTTTTCTTCTCCCGAATAGGTTGGAATGAATCGTCCGTTACCGAAGATAGCACGTTTTCCGGCAACGTGCAAGCCGCAAACGTCAAAACGCGCACACCCGATTGAAAAAAAAGGAGAGAAAGAGGGTGCTTCATTTGAAAAAAAGCCGTTCCGGAAGTACATTACGGAATGAAGTTGTCAAATAACAGCAACCACCCGAACCCGTGAGGAAGAAAATGGCCGAAGAACTTCAGAGTCTGCTCGATAAAATCAATGAGGAAGGCGTCCGGAAAGCCGAGGCGCAGCGTTCTGAAATCATCGCCGCCGCCGAAGCCGAGGCGAAGGCGATCCGCGCGAAGGCCGCCGAGGACGCCGCCGCGACGGTGAAGGCGGCGACGGAGGAGGCCGCCGCTCTGAAGGCCCGCGCCGAAAGCGCCGTCCGGCAGGCCGCCCGCGATATTCTGCTCGAACTCCAGAGTGAGCTGCAGCGCCGCATCACCCGCGCGGTCTCCGGGGCCGCCGAGCAGGCGCTTACGCCGGCGCTGATGGCCGGGCTGATTCGCGACCTCGCGGTGAAGTTCGCCGCCGCGCCCGACGCGCAGCTCACCGTCCTCGCCGCCGCCAAGGATGTTCCGGCGCTCGAGGCGGCGCTCCGCAGCTCGCTCGCGGCCTCCTTCCGGATGCAGCCGAAGCTCTTCGCCTCGCCGGAGATCAAGGGCGGCATGGAGGTCAGTTTCAAGGACGGCGAGGTCTACTTCGACTTCACCTCCGACGCGATCACCGAGCTGGTCGCCGAATATATCGGTCCCCGCCTCGCGAAGCTGCTCGCCGACGGGGAATAGGCCGGCGGAGAGGGGAGGACGGCACCGCAATGATGTACTACTATTTGTGCGCTTCGCTGCCCGCGCTGCTTTTCGGCCGCCCCGCGCCGATGAGCGTGGCCGAGTTCGACGAGCGCTGCCGGGAGGAGCTTTCGGCGCGCGAATTCCGGCTGCTCGGCCGCGCCGGGCTGCAGGTTTCCCGCGATCCGGAGAGTTCGGAGGGGCTCCCGGCGGTGCTTGCGGAGATGGTCCGGTTCGAGCAGTATCTGCGGACTCGGATCGCCCAGCGCCGTTCCGGGCGGGACGACGACCGCGCCGCCGCGCTGCCGGATCCGGCGGAGTATTTCGGCATGGTCGACTTCGGTCTCGCGCAGGCGGCGGCCGCCGCCGATCCGTTCGAGCGGGAAAAGTGGATCGACCGCATCCGCTGGAGCCACCTGGACGATCTCGAATGCGGGCATGAATTCGATTTCGCCGGGCTCTGCGTCTACCGCCGCAAGCTGGCGATCCTCGAGAAGTACCGCGAACGCAAGGCGGAACAGGGGCGCGAAAATTTCAACCGCGCCGTCGAGCGCATCTCTTCCGCTGCGCGGGAGTAGCATAACGAACTTTTCATATCACGAGGCAGGAGTTTCAATACAATGGCAGAGTTCAAGACCAGAGAGAAGGTTGTCGGAGTCAACGGCAACCTGATGACCGTCGAATTCACCGATCAGGTCATGCAGAATGAAGTCGCGTTCGCCATGGTCGGCGATGCAAAACTCAAGTGCGAAGTCATCCGGGTGCGGGGCAACCGCGCCGATTTGCAGGTCTTCGAGAGCACCAACGGGCTCAAAGTGGGCGACGAGGTCGAATTCACCGGCGAACTCCTGAGCGTCGAACTCGGCCCCGGGCTGCTGACCCAGGTCTACGACGGGCTGCAGAACCCGCTCAATCTGCTGGCGGAGAAGTCCGGCTTCTTCCTGCAGCGCGGCATCTATCTGCGCGCCCTCGACCGCGAACGGACGTGGGCCTTCACCCCGAC
>CAZPWP010000277.1:0-3680 GCA_964590295.1 uncultured Victivallis sp. | reverse complement strand
CGGATTACCGCCGGCTCCAGCGAGCCGCCGGTCCAGCCGTTGACGTAGACGCGGATCTTCCTCCGATACGGGCCGCCGAAGAGCCGGTGGACCGGCACACCGAGGCTCTTGCCGAGGATGTCCCAGAGGGCGAGTTCGACTCCGGCCACCGCGGAGCCTTTGACCACGCCGCCGCGCCAGAATTTCTGCCGGGTCATCACTTGTGCGAGGTATTCGATCCGGGTGGGATCTTCGCCGATCAGCAGCTCTTCAAGATCGCCGAGCAGGCTGACGATGGTCTGCGTGTAGCCGCCGAGCGACGCTTCGCCGAGTCCGGTGATTCCTTCGTCGGTGTGGACCCGGACGAAGATGTAGTTTTTGTTGGAGAGCCTGCCGGTGCCGGGTGTCGGCGCACCGACCACCAGCGGTTCGATTCGGGTGATTTTCATGCGGATTCCTCCCTGTTTCAAGATGATCTCTTCTTACAAAATAGTGCGAAATCCGGCTTGAAACTATGAATATTCTGCTGTATTTTGGGTATATCCGGTGAAAATGCGTATTTTTCTGAAAAAACGAGGCGGAGAGTAACCCGCGCGCGGCCGGGCGGGGGGAGGCCAGAGAGAAAGCGGCGAGTTGCTGCCGGCTCGCGCTTTACTGTGAGGGAGTCCTGTGAGAAATCCGCGAGTTACCAACCGCTCGCGCTTCGACGAGAATGGGCCCGTCCAGCTCGTCGGAGTCGAAGCGCGAGCGGTTGATGACTCTTTTCCTGTGGAGGAACCGGAGGAAAAACGTTGGTGAGCAGACAACATTTCCGTGATTTCTCCGTATCATGGTTCTGGAAGAAAAAAGTTCTTTTTTCTCCCGAACCAGCAACCGCCTTTCCCGGTCAAATACAGGAGTAGAAGCGATGAATCAACTTCGACAACTGATCCGCATTCTCGATGCGCTGCGCGAAGTGACCGGATTATACTTCGTCTGGAAGTGTTCGGAACGGAGCTGGCTGCCGCTGCTGCCGGAGCATCAGCGTTACCATTGCTGTGCCTACTGCCGCGCGGTGAAGGAGTCGGGCGCGGCGGCACTGCTCGGCTGCAACCGCCACCACGCCGGGGCGACATTTCACCTGGTGCTGGAGAAGCGGAAACCCTTCCCGCTCCTCTGCCCGGCGGGCGTGCTGGAGCTGGTGGTGCCGGTGGTCGCCGGAACCTGCCGGGCGGCGATCTTCGCCGGACCGTTCCTCTCGCCCGAAGGCGGGCGCGGACCGGGACGGGCATTCGCCGCGGAGTACGCCGCCATGCCGAAACAGCCCGCGTCGGCGATGAAACAGGTCGAAACATTGCTGACCGCGCTGGTGGAATCGTTCGAACCGGAGAGCTGGGAACGCAAACAACTGCCGCTGTTGCCGACACTGGAGTTCGAGCGGATGGATCCGCGCGTCTGCGCCGCGGTGCGCCGCCTGCACCGGGATTTCCGGAGCCCGCTGGCACTCGAACCGCTCTGCCGGAAGCTGGCGGTGAGTCCCTCGCACTTCACCCACCTCTTCAAGGAGGCGGTCGGAATCGGATTCCGGGAGTATCTGCAGCGGCTGCGGGTGGCCGAGGCGCGGGATCTGGTGGAGCTGACCGACCTGCCGATCGGCGCGGTGGCTTCCGAGTGCGGCATCCCCGACCAGAGCCGCCTCGCCCGCCTCTTTCAGCGCTACTGGAACATCACGCCGGGCGCGCTGCGCCGCTGCCGCCGTTTCGACAGCGTGTGACGGCGGGCGCCGGACCAATTCAGGGCGCGGGCGGCGCCGCCTGAACAAGCTCCATACCGCCGGCACTCTCGAACGCCACGACCGCAGTTCCAGCCGGAACCAGCACCCGGTCGAAGCGGCGGAGCGCAAGTTCGGTGCCGCCCGCGCGGACCATTCCCTCACCTGCGGTGACGATGAGGAGCCGCAGCCCTTCGCCGGAGAAGGCGGCTTTGCCGTGAATGTCGAACTTCTCCATGCGGAAGCGGTCGGTGATGCTCCGGTCGAAGAGCACGCTGCGGAGCGATTCGCCGCAGCGCTCCGCCGGGCGCGGCCGCACGAAGAAACGCTTCCGCACCTCGTCGACCGGATAGGCGGTGAAGTCGAACATCGACAACGCGAAATCGATGTCGCGCCCCATGAAACGCGCCTCTTCCGGCAGGACACAGCCGTCGCGTTCGAATTCGAGGCGGACCACGAAATCGGTCGGCTCCATGATTTCGATCATGAAGACGCCTTCGCCGATGGCGTGGGGCAGTCCGCCGGGGACCAGGAAGAGGTCGCCCGGCCGGACCGGGATCCGGTCGAAACAGCCGAGCATCGCGTCGATGTTCTGTGTTTCGATCATCCGCCGGAACTCCTCCTTCGACGGCGGCCGCTGGAAGCCGAGGTAGACGGCGGCGTCGGCGCCGGGGCGGGTCGCGAGGATGCAGTACCCTTCGGTCTTGCCGGAGCCGGCGTTGAGGAACCGTTTCGAGAACTCCACCGTCGGATGGCATTGCAGCTGGAGCCGGATCGCCGAATCGAGATATTTCACCAGCACCCCCGCGCGGTCGCTGAACTTGTTGCGATGCGCTTCGCCGAGCAGAAATCCCGGCGCACGGGCGAAGAGTTCGGTGAGCGGGACGGCGTGCGCCCCGAGTTTGATCAGGGTGATTCCCTCCGGCGCGCGGCCGGGATTGATCGCGGCGGTGTCGGAGAGCAGCCAGTCCTCCGGAAAGTGGCCGTCCTGCGGCGGCTCGATTCCGGAGATCTCATCGAGCGTGCGGCCGCCGAGATAGGTGCGCCACACCCGGTTGTCGCAGAGCTTGAACAGCGGCGGCAGCGGGGCGGTCTCCGGACGGAGCCGGAGCAGCGCGTTCTTCGCACCGCTGATCCGGAGCCGTTTCCCGTCGCGGAGCAGCTCCCCTTCGCCGAAGAGCAGTTCGGCGCAGAGCGGGGCGTCGAGTTCGATTTCGCAGCAGGAGGATTCTCCGCAGTCGGCGACGAAGAGGTACTCCGCCTCCCGTCCGCGGGCGCGGGTTACCGGGACATCTGTCCGGACCGCGACCAGTTCGGGATGTTTCTCCTGAAGCAGATCGAAGATCCTGCGGCCGGTGTCGTCATGTTCATCGCCGTCCCAGACCGGCGCTCCGGCGTAGCAGACCATGCCGCGGCCGAAGGAGCGGAACGAGAGGAAGGGCCGTTCGGAGAGAACAGTGCAATCCTCTGCCGGTTCGAGCAGTTCGAGCCCGTCGTCGTCGATGTCGAGATGCTTTGCGCCGACCAGATCGTGCAGCGGCCCGCCCGGAATCTCCCGGTGGAGTTTCCCTTCGCCGTCGAAGTCGCCGAAGGGGTAGCTCGCCACCAGCGTGCCGCCGGAACGGACGAATTCGCGGAGCGTTTCCGCCGTCTGGTTGTCGAGCGTGATCGCGTAGGGCAGGAAGAGCACCGAAATTCCGTCGAGCTCCAGCGTCTCCGGCGTGAGCACGGCGAGCGGAATGTTCCGCTCGAAGGCGCGGCGGTAGACGCCGAACCGCGCCGCCGCCGGCTGGTTGTCGCCGATGATGTGGCGCACTTTGGCATTGACCGCCTTGACCATGAAGTTGGCGGTGCGGTCGTAGAGCAGCGCGGCGTGCACGACCGGTTTGAGACATTTGAGATCGGGGTGGTCCCGAAGGAGCTCCCCGAAGCGTCTCACTGTTCCGGCGCG
>CAZPWP010000276.1:0-3693 GCA_964590295.1 uncultured Victivallis sp. | reverse complement strand
AGGGCGATGTCGGCCTTTTTCCATTTCATCGCGGCGTTTTTCTCAAAATACGTTCCCTTCCGGCAAGAACCGTCGAAGAACCTTTTAATCGTACCGGACTTTTCCGCAAAATCAAGGAAGAGAGTGGATTTTCTGCGGATTTCCGGAGTTGACCCGCGTCAGGCACGGCGGATTTCCGTTCAGCAGCCGAACGCCATGTCCAGATAGAGCGTACCGGTCCAGCCGTAATCGAAAAAGACCTGATGGAACGGCGAATCATCCGGATCGAGTGACTGCTTGCGCAGGAGCTGCGGCGGATCACACTCTTTCCGGTCATCGTAGAACTCGAAGAACGTGCCGTATTTCAGGTAGAATTTCTCGATCTCGCGCATGGTATTCTGCAGCAGCAGGTCGGCCTGCTCTGCAAAACCATACCGTTTCAGCCCGCGGGCGATCAGGTAGTTGATGTTGATCCATACCGGTCCGCGCCACATGTCTTTCGCATAGGCGGCTTCGGAAACCCGGCTGATCGACGGCACGCCGAACGGCGTCCCGAATTTCTCCGGATCGGTGAGCTGTTTCACCATCCGGGCCGCCTGCTCCGGCGACGGCGCGCCGGAGAGCAGCGGCAGAAATCCGGCCGAACTGTAGACATTCGTCCGACGGTTCGCCGCGACGTCGTAATCGGTGTAGAGCCCCTCCCCGTCATCCCACAGCCGCTCGTTCATCAATCGGTTGAGCCGTGCGAGGTGCGCTCGCCAGTATGGGACGTCAGCCGCGAAGCCGTAGTGCTCCGCGAAATGCGCCATCCACTCGCACTCGTGCGCGAGATAGGCGTTGAAGTCCGGCGCGTCCAGCTGGATCGCCCCGTCGAAACGAGGCGAGTTATCCATTCCGCTTTCGCCGCTCCGGCAGTCGGCGTGCACCCCGATCGCCCACTCAACCAGCCCCGCTCCGTCGCTGTCGCGATGAAAGAAGATCCACTCCAGAAAGCGTTTCAAGCGTGGATAAAGCCCCCTCACCCACTCCGGATCGGATTCGATCGCTTCGACTTCGGCAATTCCGAAAGCGAGAATCGGCGGCTGGGTGATCTCCGAACAGCCTGTCGGCGCCGCGGCGTGCGGAATGAAGCCGTCCTCCCGGCAGTGGTCGAACACCGCGCTGAGAAAGTCGCGCGCCGTCCCCGGATGGATCCGCCGCATTCCGATGGCGTGAAAAACCGAATCCCAGAGCCACATCCGCCGGTGCGGCCAGCGGTCCGGCGTGCTCCAGAGGTGGCGGATCTCCCCCTCCGGCGAACAGACCTGTGTTTTGAGCATCGAACAGGCTTTCGCCGCCGTCCGGCGTGCAGCGTCGGAGAGTGTTTCCGGCAGGCGGATTCCGGAGAGCCAGCGGCGGCGATCGTTCCAGAGCGCTTCAAAATCCGCGTCGAGCAGTTCCGGGCGGAACTTGCGGCGCACCCCGAGCAGAACCCTGTCCCGGCCGCGCCGGATCCGGACCGCGTCGCAAAGTCCCCGCACCCGACAGTTTCCCTCGATCAGCAGATGGTATGCGTCGGCCATCGCCCCGCGTACTTCCCCGCCCCCGGCAGGTATGATCCGGAAGTGATCCCCCGCGAGCAGACACTCCGCCGGCGGCCGGTCGTGGATCAGCACGACGCCGCCCGCGGCGGGGAGCTTCACTTCGAATGCGGCCGCGTCGACGACCGTGCGCAGCACCAGTCCCGCTTCGAAATCGGTTGTTCCGTCGAGGCCGGAAAAGCAGAAAAGCTGCCCTCCCCCCCAGATATTGAGCAGAGTCGCGTCATCCATCGCCGAGCTTTCCTTCTGAAAAATCATGATTTTCCTTCTTTTTGATACTATAACGTATCCGGATCGGAAATTCCACCTGAAACCCTCGATCAAATATGTGAAATCCTGTCAATTGTATGGGAAATACGGTCTCCGGTACCGGAATGTTTTTTTTGCAAAGAGAACTTGCAGAACCTTTCCGCGTCGATTATATTATGGAATTCGTGGAGTGATAGAGAGGCGGAATCCTCCGCAAGGAACGCAGCTTGTGCGCCGTCCGGCGGAAGATCCGGCACAACCGGGAACTTTTTGCGATATGGCGATTCATCAATTTCTGGCGATGGCGGCGGTGCTGCTGCTGCTCGGAGTCTTTTCCAGCAAACTTTCCAGCCGGTTCAATGTACCGATTCTGCTGCTGTTTCTCACGGTGGGCATGCTGACCGGTTCCGACGGACTCGGCTGGGTCCACCTCAACGGCGCCACCCATGCCGGTCCGATCAACTTCCTCGGCACAGTGGCGATGTGCTTTATCCTCTATTCCGGCGGACTTGATACCAATTACCGCTCGATCAAGGGGGTGCTCGGCTACGGCGGACTGCTCGCCAGCGCCGGGGTGCTCATCACCGCTGTTCTGGTCGGCGTCGGCGCCTGGCTGCTCTTCGACTACGATCTCAAGTGGTGCCTGCTGCTCGGTTCGATCATCTCCTCGACCGATGCGGCGGCGGTCTTTGCCATCCTGCGATCGAAAAGCGTCAGCCTCAAGGGAGAACTTCAACCGCTGCTTGAATTTGAATCCGGCAGCAACGACCCGATGGCCGCCTTCCTCACCATCTTCATGATCGGTGTCGTGCAGGAGAACGGAGGCGCACTCTGGACCTTCCTGCCGACCTTTCTGGCGAAGATGTCCATCGGCATCGCCGGCGGCTATCTGATCGGGCGGGCGGGCTGCTGGCTCTTCAACAAACTCAAGCTGGAGTACGAGGGGCTCTACTTCGTCACCGGCATCGCCCTCGTCATCTTCTCCTACGGGCTGACCGAGTCGGTCTTCGGCAACGGCTTCATGGCGGTCTACGTCTGCGGCCTCACGATGGGAAACCACCGCTACAACTTCAAGAAGGGGTTGCTCCGCTTCAGCGACGGACTCGCCTGGTTGATGCAGGTCACCCTCTTCACCACACTCGGTCTGCTGGTCAATCCGCATGAAATTTTCGAAACCAATGTCTGGAGTCTCGGCCTGCTGCTGGCGCTGCTGCTGATGTTCGTAGCCCGTCCGGTGTCGATCTTCCTCTGTCTCTTCCGCAGCCGCTTCTCGCTGAGCGAGCGGACACTGATCTCGTGGGTCGGCCTGCGCGGCGCCGCACCGATCGTGCTGGCGACCTTCCCGATGGTCGATCAGGTGGAGAATGCGAACATGATGTTCAACATGGTTTTCTTCATCGTGCTCGCCTCGGTGCTGATCCAGGGGCGGACGCTGATGCCGGTGGCGAAGTTCCTCAAGCTCGACCGGCCGCTGTCGGATAAATCCCGGATTCCGCTCGAGCTCGAGGAGACCGACAGCATCAACAGCGAAATGCACGAATTCGACGTTCATCCGGATGCTGAATTCGTCAGCAAGAGCCTTGCGGAGATGAACCTGCCCAACGGCGTGCTGGTCATGCTGATCCGGCGCGACGGGCACTTCATCCTCGCCCGCGGCAACACGATCATCCAGGCAAATGACGGCATGCTGATGATGGGGGACCGGCCGACTATGGCGAAGGTGGCGAAACAGTTCTTCCCCGACAGTGACTACGATCCGGATTGATCCTCACGGCCGCAGGAGAGGCCCTCTCCCCCCCCGTGCGGGAAAAGACAACGGATGGCGGGAAATTGCCTCTTCGACGGTCTTTGCCATACGTCACACCTCTTTCACGCTCTGTTAAGC
>CAZPWP010000275.1:0-3699 GCA_964590295.1 uncultured Victivallis sp. | reverse complement strand
CGGAGCTGACCAGCCCCCAGCTGCTGGTCGCCGTCGCCGGATCCATCCCGACGGCGGCGTAGTTCTTGTAGAACATCGGCGCGAAGACGGTGCGCACGATAAGGGCGAATGCGGCATTCGCCATATCGTACAGGATCCAGCTGATCTGCGCCCGCGAAAATTTCACGCCGGAGTTCCCCCTTTCGGCCTCAGTAGATCAGCGCGTCCGGAATCCACTGAAAATCGGCGGCGTCACCGATGCCGACCGTCCAGCGGATCATCTCCTCGTTCCCCGCCGGAGCGACGCCCGCGGTCAGCGTATGCTCCCCCGCCGCGAGATCGAGATCGGCGAACTGGTTGATCGGGCAGTGGTGGAACGACGGCTGGCACCAGCCGCCGTCACGGCCGAAGGCGAACGCTCCATCCACCCAGACCCGCGACAGCGATGCGGTGCAGAACATCACCCGCACCCGCCGCGGCTCCGCCAGATGGAAACGGAACCGCATGAGGTAGAGCGCGTTGAGCGGAACTTCACCCGCCTCGATGCTGCCGTTCGATCCGGGGAAGGTGCGCAGAACGGTCTTTTCAGGCATCACCGGCGGATTCTTGCGGTCGTCGTAGCGGATCCAGTGGTCGAAGAGGCCGCACTCCGCAGTGAGGGCAAAGCGGCTCCAATCCGGTTCCGGCACGTCCGGCGCGGTGCGGAGGCGCACCCGCGCCCGGAGCGAGAGCAGCTGATCGACGAAGTCGTCGAGGGTCGCCGGCGGCGTGATGCCGGCAATCGTCGGCGAGAGCACCAGCTTGCGCCCGATCGGTCGCAGCCACTTCTCCGGAATCCCTTCCGGATTGATTAGTCCGAGGATGGCTCCGACCGTCGCGCCGGTGCAGTCGGCGTCCTTGCCGCAGTTGACCGCATGGCAGACCGTCTTGCCGAAATCGCCTTTGCCCATCAGAAGCGCCATCACCGAGAAGCCGAAGTTCATCACCGCGTTGGTGAAATCCTCGCTGCCGTAGTGGGTTTTAATGAGTTCGAACACCTCGCTCCAGGCGCGTTTCTGCGAGCACCAGCGGCGGGTGTCGCGCACCGCCCGGGCGATGCCGCACTCCGACGGAATCGCCGCGAGCGCGGTGTCGAGCAGTTTCTCCATGTCGCTTTCGACGAAGGCGGCGCTTTCGAGCACGGCGAGGAACACCGCCGCGTTGACCCCTTCGCCGACGTGGTCGACCACCGCGTCCTCGCGCATGAATTTCGCCGCCAGTTCCGGATCGCCGGGGGCGAGGCAGGCCCAGATCTCGCTGCGGATCGCCGCACCGAGCCCGTCCCTGAACCAGTTGTCATACCGGCCCGACCAGGTGGCCGGAATTCCCAGTTTCAGATTGCGGATGGCGATGCCGTATTCGCTCCACGGAAAGTGCACATGCTCCACCCATGCCCGGCCGAAGAGGTCGCGGTCGACCACCGGTTCCGCCTGACGGGCGAGGCAGTCTGCCCAGAGCACCTGCAGATCGAGGTCGTCGTTCGGAATCATGTCGGTCGGCACCGGGTCGTAATAGGTGAGGCCGAGCGGCCCCTCCCACCCCTCGTAGGGCTGGCCGAGCGTGCCGCCGGCGGACTTCCCGAGAAAGCATCCGAGCATCTTTCGGCGAAGCGTATCCTGGCTGAGTTTCATGATATTGATTCCATTTTTGGTGTTGATGAAAAATCGTTCCATATAATACCGCCGCCGGAACGGAAAATCAACCTTGCCAACCGAAAAATCCGCCCCTTCTTTCAAGCGTAGCAGTAGAGACATCCGTGGCGGCAGCTGTGGTAGAAGCCGATGTCCTTGCTCAACACACAGCCGCAGAACCGGCGCTGGCCCCCGTCCCGCTTCAGTGCCGCGAACTCCGGATCACCGGGGAAGAGCGCGCACAGCCGTTCCGGATCGATGCAGGAGCTGCGGCGCACCCCTTCGGCGGAGAAATCCTCCGGCTCCGCGCAGGCCGCCGCTCCGATGCCCCACTCCCGGCAGAGTGCGGCGATTTGCCCCGCCGTTTCGTGCATCTCCGCCACGGAGAAGGACAGGGGGGCGACGCCGTTCCGCGCCAGGTTGCGGCGCACCTTCGCGTAAGGCTCGATGTCGGCGAAACTGAAGACCAGGCGCCGGGTGTACGGGGCGACCGCGTCGCCGACCCGCCGGAGTTTCGCAAGCAGCCGTTCCGGCGTGAGCGTTTCGGTACGCAGGAGAGGGTCGAACCGCCAGATGAGATTTTCCGCCCCCAGCCGGTCCGAGAGCCGCCGGAAGGTGGCGATCCGTTCCGCGAGCGGCGGCACGCCCGGTTCGAGCCCCTCCTGTTCGTAATTGTTCAGCGTAAAGTGAAAGTAATACCGCAGACCGGAGGCATCCACCTCGTCGAGTCGTTCCAGCAGCGGCGCCGGATTCTTGCTCCAGAAGACCACCGCCCGGGCCCGCGCGAACGAAACGAGGTGGATTTCCCCGCTGAAGGGATTGCGCCATTCGCAGAATCCGGCGGCGAGCCGGTTGAGAAACCAGTCGACGTGGAAGGCGGGCAGATCGGTCGCCCGGCTCGCCGACAGGACCAGCGGGGCGATCGCCCGCACCGGCCCGGCGGCGGTTTCCAGCGTGACCGCAGGGTGCTTCACTTCACCGCTTTGAAGTAGAACTGCGCGCCGCAGCCGTCGCTTTCGACCCGCGGCAGCGGAATCCCCGCCTTCATCAGCGTGTCGCCGAGGTAGCGGCGGCCGTCACCCGCGAGTTCGTACAGCGTCTCCGGCTCCAGACCGCGCAGCCGGATCCGGTGGAGCGGGCCGTTCGGCACGTTGCGCGGCTGGACACAGCTCACCAGCGCTTCGTTCCGGTCCGCCGAAACATGTTCCCAGACCGTGACCGGACTTGCGGTGCCGGTTTCCGTCAGCCGATAGAGCGTTCCCTGCGCAATGATATGGTGATACCGGTGGTAGTCGGCGATCTGGCGGCGGACGATGTCGCATTCCGCTTCGTCGAGCTTGTTGAGGTCGAGCTCATACCCGAAGGTGCCGGCCATCGCCACGATACCGCGGGTTTCGAACGGCGTCGTCCGCCCGGTCTGGTGGTTGGGACAGGCCGAGACGTGCGCACCCATCGCCGAGGGGGGATAGAGCAGACTCGTACCGTACTGGAT
Source organism: uncultured Victivallis sp. (assembly GCA_964590295.1). Classification (GTDB taxonomy): domain Bacteria; phylum Verrucomicrobiota; class Lentisphaeria; order Victivallales; family Victivallaceae; genus Victivallis. The sequence goes on along the minus strand of CAZPWP010000275.1, from coordinate 558 downwards.
CTCCAGCCGTTCGATCGCGTCGGTGTCATCGCTGGTCCAGATCTGCGGCACATAGTAGAGCATCCCGGCGTCAAACCGGCCGCCGCCTCCCGAACAACCTTCGATCAGCAGCTTCGGATAGCGCTCCAGCAACAGTTCATGCAGGCGGTACACCCCGAGCACGTAGCGGTGGAACAGCTCCTTTTTGCGGTCGGCCGGGAGCGTCGCCGAACCGACTTCGGTCAGGTGGCGATTGGCGTCCCATTTGATGTATTCGATCGGGGCGCTGTCGAGGATGGCGCAGATCGCCCGGAAGAGGTGATCGACCACCTCCGGTTGCGACATGTCCAGCACCAGCTGCTGGCGCCCTTCCGAGCACGGACGGCCCGGAATCGACAGTATCCACTCCGGATGCGCCCGGAAGAGTTCGCTGTCGCGCGACACCATCTCCGGTTCGAACCACAATCCGAACTTGAGCCCGAGTTCGTTGACCCGCTTCACCAGCGGCGCAAGTCCGCCCTTGAGCTTCGATTCGAAGACGAACCAGTCGCCGAGACTGCTCCGGTCGTCGTCGCGGTG
>CAZPWP010000274.1:0-3707 GCA_964590295.1 uncultured Victivallis sp. | reverse complement strand
CGTGCTTCGCGGCGCTGACCGCGCTTAACAGAGCGTGAAAGAGGTGTGACGTATGCGAAGAACCTTTCCCGCACTTCTTTGCAATCGTCATTCCCCCTCCCGATCCGGAGCCCGTCGCCGGTTCCGGTTGCCGATCCCGGCCATCCAGCGCTTGCCTTCCGGCCGGATGGTGGTATATTGGGGGAAACGAAATGCGTTTTTCATGGGAAGGAGCCGTATGAAACCCGAAGTCCTGGCCGCCGCCGAACATTTTATCGCCGAGGAAACCGAATTCCACCTCGGATTCCTGCCGACCGAGCAGTCGAATCCTCTGACACGTTCGATGGAGGCCGATTTCCGGCGCTCCACCGTGGAGGGAGTCGCCACGCTCCAGAAACCCGACCGCGACGTGCCGGCCATGGCGCGTCGCGTGCTCGTCTCCGAGCCGTTCGCCCGCATGGTCGCGACCGGGTTGTCGACGGTGCGGAAAGGGGGGCGCATCGTTTTTTCCGGCTGCGGCGCGACCGGGCGGCTCAGCGTTCTGCTGGAATCGATGTGGCGGGAACGCTTCTCCGCCTCGGATCATCCGGAACTGGCCGATTGCGCGGCGAGCATCATGACCGGAGGGGAGTACGCGCTCGTGAAATCGGTCGAAGCGTTCGAGGATTATCAGACCTTCGGCCGCCGTCAGGCCGCCGATCTCCACATCGGCCCGGACGACATGCTTGTGGCGATGACCGAAGGCGGCGAAACCAGTTCCGTCATCGGCACGGTCAAGGAGGCCGCCGAACGCGGCGCGGCGCTCTTTCTCCTGTTCAACAATCCGGCCGAACTGCTTCGGAACAGGCTCGTCCGCTGCCGCGAAGTCATCGACGACCCGCGCATGACGGTGCTGGACCTCTTCTGCGGACGGATGGCGCTCGCGGGTTCCACCCGCATGCAGGCGACCACGAGCGAGCAGCTCGTTTCCGGCGTGCTGCTCGAATCGGTCGCGGCGGAACTCGAGGGGCGGGAACTTCCCGATTTCGTCGCGCAGTTCGAAACGGTGCTCGACCGTCTCGAATCGGAGAACGTACGCTCCATGATCGCGCGGTACATCGATTTCGAAGCCGGCGTCTATGCGCGGGGCGGGAAGATCACCTATCTGGCGAACGATTATCTGCTCGATATTTTCACCGATACGACCGAACGCTCTCCGACCTTCATGCTGCCGCCGTTCCGCCGCAACGACGACGCGGACGCTCCGGAGCCGTGGGCGTTTGTGAAGAATCCGCTCGCCCCGACCCGCGAAACCTGGCGGAACATGCTCCGCCGGGAAGTGCGCTGCCTCGCGTGGCGCGCGGAGGATTACGCCGCGATGGGGGCGCCGGAGAAGCTCGTGAAATCGCCGCCCGCCATCGATGCCGATGCGCTCCGCCGCTTTGAGATCGGCAACGAGCCGGCCCCCGGGCGGTTCGAATCTCCGGAATCGGGCGCGGTCGTCGTCGAGGTGGAGGGCAGCCCGGGAAACCCTGCGCTGGAATCGGCCGCGAAGAACTACCGGGTGCTCGAACACCTCCGGATCCGTTCCGGCGTGCCGGACTCGGCGCTTCATCTGATGAACCACATGGCGCTCAAGCTCGCGCTGAATACCGTTTCCACCGGGACGATGGTCAAACTCGGGCGCGTGACCGGAAACTGGATGAGTCACGTCGGCGTCTCCAACAAGAAACTCCTGGACCGGGCGATCCGGCTCGTGTCGGAGCTGAGCGGCCGCTCCTACGAGGAGAGCTGCCGCGCGCTCTTCGAAACCGCCGACGCGCTGGAATCCGGGGAGTGGAGGAATCGGGAAAAGCCCTCCCCCGTCCAGGCGACGTTGCGGCGGCTTGGCGTCATCGGAGCGGAAGGCACAGCAGCACCAGACCGGAGAAGCAGATGCCGAGCGCGGCCGCCTGAAGCGGACGCAGCTTCTCCTTCAGAAGCCAGATGCTTGAAATCGTGAAACTGATGATGCACGACCCCGTCATCATCGGGTAGCACATCCCGCCGAGCCCCGCGTCGGCCATCGCGTTCATTCCCGGATAGAGCAGGGTGTAGGCGAAAAGAAGGTTGAAAAACTGCAGCGCACCGATGTACTTCCAGAGGGTCGGCTGGAAGAGGTTGCGGCGCAACTGCGCCTTCCGTTCCGCGTTCCGGCGGGCCAGATGGTAGAAAATCGCGCCGGCAAGTCCCCCGCCGGCGGCGGAAAGCGACCGCACAATGCTGCCGACCGCCCGCGCCTCCTCGTAGTAGGAGGGGGCGGTCTGAATGTTCTGTTGAACGGCGCAGATCGCCAGACAGAGGAAGGCCGGCAGCCGCCAGTTGCCGCCGCGGGCGTTCGAATTTTCCTTCGCCACGCCGAACAGCAGGAGCGCCGCAAGCAGCAGAAGAATTCCGACCGCCCGCGCGAAGGTCAGTTCCACGCCGAAAAAGATCACCCCGCCCAGAAACGGAAAGACCAGCGCCGACTGAATGATCACCCAGATGATTCCGTTCGGTCCCCGCTGCATCGCATAGGCCATGATCAGCTGCATGAAGAAGTTCATCATCCCGGCGACGAAATAGGCGCCGCAGGTTGCGGACGTGATCCGCCAGGAACACGCCGGCACGCTTCCGGTCGCGAACATGACGACGACGCTCGCCGCGACCGAAAGGCTGTTCCCGAACAGCAGCACCAGGCCCGGTTCGATCCCCCGTTTCGGCGCGTCCCCCATCACCAGTCCGACCAGGCACCAGCTGCTGCCCACGATCACCATCGCAAGAATTCCGAACCAGGCCGTGCCGAAGAACGGCTGCGAACTCAACGTATGAAGCAGAGACGACATCTTTTTTCGCGCCTGCGGGTAATTTCAGAAAACAGTCAGTGGAAACGCAAACCGGCGATTTCAAAGAATCGCCCGCTCCCCTCTCCTTCCGGCGGGAGAGGTTCTACTGCAACGGCTGTTCGGTGATTTCCGGCGGGATCGCCGACTGGATCACCGGACGCCTGGCCGTCGGCCGGTAGCGCAGCAGATACCCCTTGTTCTCGCTCAGATCGTTCACCACCAGCCCTTCCCGTTTGCTCAGGAAGTTGTAGTAGAAGTTCCACAGTTTCCCCGTCTCGCGGTCCATGTCCAGACGGACCTCGCCGGCGCCGGTGAGCTCGTATTTCCCCGCCCAGTCCCAATAGGCGGCGCGGCCGCTGTGAAGCTCCGGCGCCTTGATGTGAAGGAAGATCTTGTCCTGGTAGACCACCGCGTAGTCCTCCCGCCCGGAATCCTCCGCCGTGTATTTCCCCGTCGCCATCACCGGAACCGTGCATCCGGAGGCGAGAAGAACGAGAGAGAGAGCGCCGAAAAGCGCCGCGACGTGATGACGATGAAGTTTCATTTTCGTGTTCCTGTCGGTTCGCTGCATTTTGACTTTCCATACTTATACTCGCTTTTTGAAAAATTTCAACGTCCCGGAACAGGAAAAGCGTCCATTTTTCGGTTCTTCGACGGTCTTTGCCATACGTCACACCTCTTTCACGCTCTGTTCAGCGCGGTCAGCGCCGCGAAGCATGTCTCCACGGCTTGGCCCGCGCTCTGTTAAGCGCGGTCAGCGCCGCGAAGCATGTCTCCACGGCTTGGCCCGCGCCCTGTTAAGCGCGGTCAGCGCCGCGAAGCACGTCTCTACGGCTTGGCCCGCGCCCTGTTAAGCGCGGTCAGCGCCGCGAGCGCATGTGAGAG
>CAZPWP010000273.1:3358-3716 GCA_964590295.1 uncultured Victivallis sp. | reverse complement strand
CGGCGGGTTCGCCAAGTTCCGGGGCAAACCGGTCATGGTGATCGGCACCCAGAAGGGGCGCGACATGAAGTCCAACGTCTACCGCAACTTCGGCTGGCCGAGTCCGGAAGGGTACCGCAAGGCGATGCGGCTGATGCTTCTGGCGGAGAAGGCGGAGGTGCCGATCATCACATTCATCGACACCCCCGGCGCCTTCCCCGGCATCTCCAGTGAGGAGCGCCACATCGCCGAGGCGATCGCGGTGAATTTGCGCGACATGTTCAGTCTGCGGGTGCCGGTCATCGCCATTGTCATCGGCGAAGGCGGCTCCGGCGGCGCGATCGGCATCGGCGTCGGCAACCGCATCCTCATCATGGAG
>CAZPWP010000273.1:218-3348 GCA_964590295.1 uncultured Victivallis sp. | reverse complement strand
TATTCGGTCATCACCCCGGAAGGGTGCGCGGCGATCCTCTGGAAGGACCGCAAGCACGCGCCGCAGGCGGCGGATGCGCTGCAGCTCACCGCGGAGAAACTGCTGGAACTCGGCATCGCCGATGAGATCATTCCGGAGCCGTTCGGCGGCGCGCAGCGGGACTACGCCAAAGCGGCCGAACTGCTCGGCGACGTGCTGGCGCGTCACCTCCACGACCTGCGCAAACTCTCCGGAGCCAAACTGCGGGAGCAGCGCTACGAGAAGTTCCGGGCGATGGGCCGGTTCGCCGAAACCGTCGCAGCCCCCGAAGCGGCGGAGGCCGGAGAGGGACAGTGAAAAATCTTCTGACGGTGCGCGAAGCGACCGAGAGTGATGTCAACGCGATCTTCCGGCTGCTGGAGATCTACACCGCCCGGGGAATCGTGCTGCGGCGGAGCCGGGAGGATATCCGCTTCTACCTCGGCAACTTCGTCGTGGCGGAGATCGACGGAACGGTCCGCGGCTGTGCCGCGGTGCGCGACTTCGGCAACGATCTGCTCGAAGTCCGTTCGCTGGTGGTGGAACCGGGCTTTCTGGGCAAGGGAATCGGCCGCGCCATGGTCGAGACGATCATCGCCGGGCTGAAGAACCGCCGCAGCTCCTGGCGGCTGTTCACCCTGACCTGTCAAGTGGAATTCTTCCGCGCGCTCGGATTCCGGACGGTCAACCGCGAAATGTTCCCGGAAAAGATCTGGAGCGACTGCGCCAAATGCCCGAAACACAGCTGCTGCGATGAGACCGCCATGCTGATCGAATACTGAACTCCCCCCGCCGACCGGCGGAAAGCTACAGAATATTTCTGTTTGATCAGAGTTTGTGCCGTTTGTCGAGACCAGAGTGCAAATGGCAATTTCAGCTGATCTGGACAACGATCCGTGATTGCACGACGAATTTCCCGTTCTTCATGTGGAAGCAATTTTCGGTACAGCCCACGCGGTCGCCCTTTATTGCCGACCTTCAATGCGGCCTGACCTCCTTTTTTCCAAACCTTAATCCATTGGCCGACTGTATAGGCGCTCACGCCGACAAGCGGAGCGGTCTCATAGAGATTCTACAAGTATTTTTGTTGCCTGTCCATATCTCCTGAGTCTCAGTAGATGAAGAGCAGTTCGCGGTATTTCGGCAGCGGCCAGAGTTCGTCGTCAACCAGTTTTTCCAGCCGGTCCACCAGGCGGCGCAGTTCTGTGAGCGCGCCCCGGATCGCCTCCGGATTGTCTCCGGCCAAGGTCGATTCGAGCATCCGCTCCGCCGCGGCGAGCCTGGTGTAGAGTTCGCCGATCATCGAAGCGTTCCGCCGCAATTCATCCAGCGCCGGATTCTCGGAGAGCGCATCGACCGCCCGGCCGACGGTCGTCAGATACTTCATCACCGCCGGGTTGAACAGTGTCCGGGACATGGTCAGCGCCAGTTCTCCTTCGATCCGGGTCCGCGTCCGGAACTCACCGAGATAGACCTCGTAGCGGGAACGCAGCTCGCTCTCGGTGAACACCCCGTACTTTTCGAAGAGGCGGATGTTCTTCTCCTCGGTCAGCACTGCCAACGCCTCCGGCACCGAACGCAGGATCGGCAGACCGCGCTTCTTCGCCTCGGCCAGCCAGTCCGCGGAATAATTGTCGCCGTTGAAGACGATCCGCCGGTGCTCGTGAATCACCCGGCGCAACACCGCCTGCAGCCCGGTGTGGAAACTTTCCTGCGGCAACGCTTCAAGTTCGGTGAGGATCTCGTCGAGCGCCTCCGCCACCACCGTGTTGAGCACCACATTCGGCCCGGCACAGGACTGGCTCGCCCCCGGCGAACGGAATTCAAACTTGTGCCCGGTGTAGGCGAACGGACTGGTTCGATTGCGGTCGGTCGCATCCTGCGGCAGCGGCGGCAGCGTGTCAACACAGAGCTGCATCGGCCGGCGCTTGCCGGAGTTTCCACCGTTCCCGCCGAATTCGATCTCGTCGATCACCGAGGTGAGCTGTTCGCCGAGGTAGATCGAAATCACCGGCGGCGGCGCCTCGTTCGCGCCGAGCCGGTAGCTGTTGCCGGAGTTCGCGGTCGCCATCCGGAGCAGCTCCCCGTGGCGGTCGATTCCCATGATGACCGCCGCGATCGCGGTCAGGAACATCGCGTTGCGGATCGGATCCTTTCCGGGGCTGAGCAGATTGATCCGGTTGGTGCCGAACGACCAGTTGTTGTGCTTGCCTGAGCCGTTGACGCCGTCGAACGGCTTCTCGTGCATCAGGCAGACGAAGCCGTGCCGGTCTGCCGCTTCGCGCAGCACATCCATCGTGATCATGTTGTGGTCGCTGGCCAGGTTCAGCTCCTCGAAGACCGAGGCGATTTCGAACTGCGCCGGGGCCGCCTCGTTGTGACGGGTCTTCGCCGGAATGCCCAGCTTCCAGAGGGTCCGGTCCACATCGGTCATGAAGGCGAGCACCCGCGGCTTGATCGCGCCGTAGTAATGGTCGTCAAGCTGCTGATGCTTCGGCGGCGGCGCGCCGAACAGCGTCCGCCCGGTCTGGATCAGGTCGGGGCGGCAGAGGTAGAGCCGCCGGTCGATCAGGAAGTACTCCTGCTCGGCGCCGAGGGTGACCTCCGGCGTGCCGCCCTCTTCCACTTCGAAGACCCGGAGCATCCGTTCGATCTGCCGGGAGAGGGCGTGAATCGAACGCAGCAGCGGCGTCTTCTTGTCGAGCGCTTCGCCGGTGTAGCTGCAGAAGGCGGTGGGAATGCAGAGCGTCGCTCCGGCGGCGGTCCGCTTGATGAAGGCGGGGCTGGTCGGATCCCAGGCGGTGTAGCCGCGCGCCTCGAAGGTGGAACGCAGTCCGCCGGAGGGGAAGCTGGAGGCGTCCGACTCGCCGACTACGAGATTTTTCCCGGAAAACTTCATGATGACGCCGCCGTTGCCGTTCGGCTCGAGGAAGGCGTCGTGCTTCTCCGCCGTCGCGCCGGTGAGCGGCTGGAACCAGTGGGTGTAGTGGGTGGCTCCCTTGTGGATCGCCCACTCCTTCATCGCGTGGGCGACCTCGCCGGCGATCTCCGGATCGAGCGGGGCACGCTCCAGCACGGTGCGGAGGAGTTTATCGAACACCGCGCTCGGCAG
>CAZPWP010000273.1:0-208 GCA_964590295.1 uncultured Victivallis sp. | reverse complement strand
CGTCGCCGTACAGTTCATCCGGCTGCCCGGCGGGGAGTCCATTCCCTGCCGCCGGCACCGGATCGGCCGCAATATCCCGTATCGCCCAACGTCTTGCTTCACTGCTCATGAACAATCGCCTTTCTCCGGAAAAGAGTTGCAAAAATGAATATCGGTAAATATAGTTATTGTCCCAAATATTGTGAAATACATTTGTAATTTCCAACGC
>CAZPWP010000272.1:0-3718 GCA_964590295.1 uncultured Victivallis sp. | reverse complement strand
GTCCCGTTTTCTCACGGGCGGGGAGGTCTGGAGGGCGTCCGGCCCTCCAGCTCCCGCATCTCCTGTTTCGCTTCGGCAGTCTGCCCGTCTCCCCCTGCTCCCCCTCGCCATGGGGCTTGCCGGGCGGACAATCCGTTCCGTCAGCCTGATGATACGTATGGAGCCGGTCGCCTCCACAGGGAACTGTTCCGATTCACGGTTGAAGTTCTGTTCAACATCCGTAACTGCACCTGTAACCGGGATCAGCGGCTCGATTTCGGGGCGAGATCGACCAGCCCGCGGTTGACCGGAGCCTGACGCTTTTCCTGCGGCGTCACCGCGGGCAGGTCGCCGGTATCGTTGTCCTCCTCATCTTCGATCAATTTGCTCGCGCGGGTCTTTCCGTAAGAGGGATCCTTGAAGTCGATTCCGATCTGCGCGGGTTCGCCGCCGACCAGTGTCACCGTGCCGCTGACCGGATCGCGCAGCAGCGAGGGAATGGTCGAGGCGGTTTTGCGGTATTCGTTGGCGATGTTGGTGCCGTCGATGCTGAAGGCGAGGTAGTGACCCACCTTCGGCGAGACCGGCATCAGCAGGTGGATCCGGCTGAGCATGTCGATCTCCGCCTGGAACTTCTCCTGCCCGATGGCACGGCCGATCCGCATGACGCCGAAGACCTTTTCCGCATCCTCGACGATCAGGTAGTAGTAGCGGTTGCTCCCCTCGACCAGCGAGCGGATCGTGTAGGTGCGGGGCACTGCCTTGCCGGAATTCTGCCCGGAGAGATCGGGGATTCCGACCGTGCGGCTCCAGTCGTCCACCCCGCGCGCCACCTGGAACTTGAGGTCGCGGCTCTTGTATTCGGCGGGGAGCATGCTGTGCGAGAGGTAGACGTTGATCCGGTAGGTGCCGAGCGGATCGACGTCGTAGTATCTGTTCACCGGCAGCACCATGCGCTTGACCTCGCCGGGGCTGAGCACCAATCCGGTGACGGAGATCTCCGTGCCGGGGCGTTTCGGAACCAGCCGGCCGTTCCTGTCGCGGATCTCGAAGAGAATGAATCCCTGCAGCCGCGGATCGTTGCCGAACACCAGCGCCCGTCCGGAGTCGTTGCGCAGCGAAATACACGCGTAGATCGGCTCATACTGCATGTAGACCGTGCGGTTGAGATCGATATCCAACCCCATCTGGGCGGAGGCGCCGAGGGCGGCCTGCGTGAGAAGGGCGGCGAGAAGCGGTTTGCAACGGGGGAGTTTCAGCATGATTTCCGGGTCCCTTTCCTGGTTTCGAGGCGGGTTGATATCTCTTCTGCGATGCGCTCCGGATCGAGCGCGTGACAGGCGGAATCCATCGGGCAGATCCGCTTCAGACAGCGGATGCACGGCAGATCCCGCTGGAATGTTCTGCTCTCCGGACTGTACGGGCCGGTCCGTTCCGGATCGGTGGGGCCGAAAAAGCCGAAGACCGGACGACGCAGCGCCGCTGCCGCGTGGATCGGCCCGGAGTCGTTGCTGATGACCACGTCGGCGCGGCGGAACAGCTCCATCATCTCCCCGAGTGTGGTTTTTCCGCTCAGGCGCAGCAGCGGGAATCTTTCGGGCAGCGCCGCGGCGACCTTCTCTTCGGCTTCGCGCTCCCCCGCGGTGCCGGAGACGACGAAGGTAAGTTCCGGTCGGCGGCGGAGCAGCGCCTCGCTCACTCTTGCGAAGAGTTCCGGCGGAAACTGTTTGCTGGCCCAGCGCGCGCCGGGGATCAGCAGGGCCGGATGTTCCGGCAGCGGTCCGCACTTCTCCACGAGCGAGGCGAAATTGGCGGGGTGTTCGGGCAGTTCGGGCAGTTCGACGGCGCAGGGATCGTGGAAGAGTGCGCCGACCAGATTGACGTACCGCTCGATCGCATGACCCGGCGGAACCGGGTAACGGAGCCGGTAGAATCCGCGGGCGAGCTTCTCCCGCGGGGCGGCGAATCCGACGACCGGGCCGCCTTTCGCGAGAAAGGCGAAGAGCGCACTCCTGGTCAGCCCCTGAAAGTCGAGGATGAGATCATACCGTCTGCGGCGGAGGCGGCGGACCAGTTGAAAGAATTCCGGCAGCAGCGTGCGCAGCTGCCCGAGTTTTCTGCGTTCAAAAAGAATCGTTTCCGAAACCGGCCAGGGGCTGTAGTCGAGAATGTCGGAGAAGGCGGGAGCGACCAGAAAATCCAGCGCCGCGCCGGGCAGCCGCCGGCGCAGCTCCGCCAGCGCCGGGAAGAGGTGAATGATATCCCCCAGACTGCTTGGCTTGATGACCAGAACACGTTTGATTCTGCCGGCGTCGATCATGGTTCGGACCGTCACGCAATCAGGTTCCGGCGGCGAGCCGGAGCGCCAGCCGTTCGGGCAGACCGGCATCGATGATCTTGTTCTGGGCGGCACCGATGTCGTAAGGCAGCCGGTAACGGGTGATGATCTGTTTCTCCGTATCGAACACCGCGAAGCTTGCGCGCGGATCGCGGTTGCGCGGCTGCCCGATACTGCCGACATTGAAGAGATACTTGTAGCCGACCTTGACCTCGACCGGGAGTTCGTCGGCGTAGTTGAAATCGACATTGGCAATTTCGCAGGAGGCGTTGCCGGTCCACTCCGGCAGTTCGTCGATGCTTCGTTCGTTCAGCGTGGTGATCGGCTTTTTGACGAAGGCGACCGGCACGTGCGAGTGGCCGCAGAAACAGATCTGGGTGAACTGATAGGAGAAGTTGTTCGCCGCGTGGTGCGCGTCGAAGATGTATCCCCAGTTTTCCGGCGTATCCAGCGTGGCGTGGACAATGGTGGAATTGGTCCCATGCACGGTGGAACGGTAGGGCATGCCGACCAGCCAGGCGCGCTCCTCTTCGGTGAGCTGCTGTCTCGTCCAGTTGACCGCGAACTTCGCATGCGGGTTGAAGCCGGACATTTCGGTGTTGCCGCCGGCGGTGTATTCGTCATGGTTGCCGCGCACCATGGCCACCCAGTTGAGATCGCGGACCTGATAGAGACACTCGCGCGGTTCGGCGTTGTAGCCGACGATATCGCCGAGCGAGACGTAATGGTCGACCGCCAGTTCGCGACACTTATCCAAGACCACTTTCAGCGCATCGCCGTTGGAGTGGATGTCGCTGAGAATCGCATATTTCGCCATCTTTGCCCAATATTCCCGGACTTTTCCGGGGCGGCGGACCCGTTCCGCCGCCCGACATCAATTTGCACAATACCTGTGCGGCGCCGGTTCCCCGGAACTGCTCAGGGTAAAAGAGATGCGCCGGCTGCTGTAAGCCGGATTCTGTGCTCTCCGCGAACGGAGGCGGCAATCATCTGTCTGTGCGACCAGAACCCGGGATTGATAGCGCCGCGAGCAGCGGCATCATCCCCTATTTGGTCTTGCTGCGGGAGGGGTTTACCATGCGGCGCCGCTCTCGCTGACGCGCCCGGCGGGCTCTTACCCCGCCTTTTCACCCTTACCCCCGACGGATCGGGGGCGGTATCTTTTCTGTGGCACTGGCCTTCCCGCGGAATATGGTCCGCGGTATCCTTCTTTTCAAAAGGACTCCCTGCTCTGTGCAGTCCGGACTTTCCTCAGCGGTCCGGGAGCGGACTCCCGACCGCCGCGACTGCCCGCAGCCGACACATCCCTGCGAATGGTTAATATAGCAATTCCTTTGAATTATACAAGAGGAGTCGGTATTTTTTTGCCGACCTTTTCCGGAGAGTGCGTTTTTTTTTCAG
>CAZPWP010000271.1:1216-3748 GCA_964590295.1 uncultured Victivallis sp. | reverse complement strand
GGGTTACGCATAGTTTTCGCGGTTCATCGCCGCGACCACGGGAGAGAGGAGCAGCAACAGCGTCACCGCCGCGGCGGTCAGCCGCCCGAAGCGGCGCACTGCGAGAAAGAACCAGGCGAAGAGGATCGGGTAACTCGCCCAGACCAGCAGCCGGGGCATGGTGATTCCGCCGAGCCGGATGGCGGGCATCATCAGAAAATGCTGCATCGCCGGGAAGGCCGAATAGGGGTTGTCGAGCACCATCGCCGCCGAGCCGGAGGCGAGGTAGCGGAACGGCAGAGCGGTCTGGTAGACCTGTTCATCCCAGGCGTAGGGCATGCAGAAGGCGGAACCGAGCGTCCAGATCGCCCCGGCGAGCGTCAGCAGGAGCAGCAGCCGGTGGCGGCGGCAGGCGGCGGGGAGGAACGTCAGCAGAATCCGGATGCCGTACCCGGCGGGGATCGCCAGCATCGCCGCCAGAGCCGCCGGGGGAGCGGTGCAGATGACGCGCTCCCCCGGCCGGAAGAGAAGCGCCAGCAGATCCAGCCCCAGCACGAACGCGGTGAACTCCCGCATGGCGACGGAACCGTGCCAGCGAAAGCGGCGCAGCAGCAGCGTCCCGGCTCCATACGCCGCGAGGAGCAACAGGGAGAGCGCGCCGAGGGCCTGAAGCGGAGGCGACTGCATGGAAAGGATGAAACTATTGAGCGTCACCGGCGGCCCCCTTGAGAATGCGCAGTTCCGACGGGCTGTCATCGGCGACGGGATGGCGGATCAGCAGCCGGATCTCATCCGGCCGCAGCCCTTTGAAACGCATGATCGCACGGAACCGCATTTCGACCTCCTCCGCCTCCTCCGGCAGTCCGAAGCGGCGCAGTGCCAGCATGTGATAATAGGCGTTGAGGGCGCTGTAGGGGAAACGCCGCTGTTCGCGTTCGAACGCGTCCAGCGCTTCGCGCTTTTTCCCCAGCGCGGTCAGGGCGCGCGCCATACGGCCGTCGCTGTGGGAGTAGGAGGAAAATCCCGTTTCCGGCAGCAGCCGGTAGAGTTCGACGGCGGCCGCGGGGTCCTGCCGGTCGAAAAGGCGGATCGCGGCGGCGACGTAGAGATTTTCCGGCGTCGGTTTCCAGCCGATGCTGCGGTCGAGCGCGGCGAGAGCGCGATCCGGATTTCGACGCCGCTGGGCGTTTTTCGCCTCACGCAGAAAAAGTCCGCTGCAGAAGAGGGGGATGGCGGTCACAATCGCCACGCCGAAGAGCAGCAGAGCCGTTGCGCCGCGGAGTCCGGGCGCGGGGGGAGCGACGTCGAGGCGGCCGACGGGCGCACCGGCGCTCCAGAACATGCCGGCGAGCAGCAGAAACAGGGTCCCGGCAAACGGCGTGCTCAATATGACGTCGAACATGCCGTGCCCGAAAAGCAGCAGCGCCGCCCAGCCGAGGAAGAGCCCGACGGGGTCTTCCGGCGAAAGGGCGCCGAGACCGCGCCAGAGGCCGAAAAAGAGCAGCAGGCTCCAGACGATCCCCGGAACGCCCCAGCCGCAGGCGTAGGAGAGCAGTTCATTGTGAGGGTGCGGATGGCGGTCACAGGCGAAATCCGACAGAAAATATTCGCGGGGGAGATGTTCCGGAATCACCGCTTCGAAGCGGCTGACGCCGTTGCCGAACGGGGATCGTACGGCAAGATCGGTCGCTCCGTGCCAGAGCGGAACACGCGCTTCCCCGGGGCGGAACAGTCCGGGAATATGAGTCGCCGCCAGAAAAAGGGAGAGGCAGACCGCGCCGAGCAGAATCAGCAGCAGCGTGCGCCGCTGCTGCGCGGTTTTCAGCAGCAGAAGCAGGACGCCGCCGGCGGCGACGGCGGAGAAGAGGGCGGCGATCGAGGTATGGCGGGGGGTCAGGAGCCAGGGGGTCCATGCGACGACGATGGCGGCGGCGGTGCAGCTTTCCAGCTTTCTCCGGATCGGCAAAACGAGCATTCCGGCGGGGACGGTCACCAGCAGCAGCGTCCAGTTCCAGTTCCAGTTGCCGGGCAGCCCGGCCGGGGGGAGGCCGCGCAGCAGGTCGCCGGCGAGGGAGGCGATCAGCAGCAGTGCGACGACCAGCAGGAAGGGGGGCAGCAGCCGTTTGAGTTCCCGGGCGAGAACGATCCCGGCAAACGGCGTCGCCAGAAAGAAGAGTTCCGTCCGGAACTGATCGGCGGTAAGGCGGAAACGGAAAAGGAAGGTGAGAATCAGGATCAGCACACATCCGCCCAGCGAAACGAGTGCCCGGCTGAGCGGATCCTCCCGCCACAGCTCCATCAGCCGCCGGGGGAAGAGCAGACAGCAGGAGAACGCGAACAGACCGAGCGCGCCCAGGGGAAAGAGCTGCACCTCTCCCCAGAAGGGAATCGGGCCGGCGAAGATCCGCAGCGGTGCGAGCGGGTAGCTCAGAAGTGCCGCGGTCAGCAGGATTCCCGCTGCGCAACAGCGCGGAAGTGTGGTCCGGTCGGTCGTATGCATCGCGGATGAGGTCGTTTTTCTTGCAAAAAAGAGGGAGGCATTGCCTCCCTCCT
>CAZPWP010000271.1:0-1116 GCA_964590295.1 uncultured Victivallis sp. | reverse complement strand
ATCGCGGATGAGGTCGTTTTTCTTGCAAAAAAGAGGGAGGCATTGCCTCCCTCCTCCGGATTCAAGGAAATCCTCTCTGAAGAATTCAGGGATTACTTATGGCTCATTGAAACCTTCACCGCCCTTGTTCGGGAAGATGAAGCTGTAGCCGCGGTTCTTGTTGATGTACCAGCTGGCGCCCGGGAATCCGGTCACATGGCCTCCCTGGAAGAGGATGTTGCCGTAGTCGCTGTGGTTCGGCGCGCCGCCGTTACGGTCGGAGCCCAGGCTACTATTTCCTTCGGTCCCTGAATAATCACCAACTGTAGTTATACTGCTGACAAAAATATCGGCGCCGATCCCGGAGTCGGCACGGCCGTAGGTCGCGCTGTCCCCCTCGATCATGCCGCCGGCGTAGGCATAGTCGCAGCCGCCGTACTTGCTAGCGGTTCCCGCCTCAATGTTGCCATACCCCAGCGGCTGGCTGCCGGTACCGGAGCTCGTCGTGCTGGACGGGCAGGTGTAGATCGCGTAGTCGGTCAGGAAGTCATACGCACGCAGAATTTCGAGACCTTCGGCGCCCGGCTTGTTGGGCAGGCGGCTCTCATAATCGATCGAGTAGGTCTTGAGAGAGAGGCCGATCTGCTTCAGGTTGCTGGTGCAGGAGATCCGACGCGCCTTTTCACGCGCCTGGTTCAGGGCCGGCAGCAGCATTCCCGCCAGAATCGCGATGATCGCGATCACTACGAGGAGTTCGATAAGGGTAAACTCACGACTTTTTTTCATTTTTATCTCCTTACGATAAAGTTCAATGGTGTTGCCCATTTCCCTTAAAATGGACCTTTCACCGTGACGTTGTCTACATTTTAGTAAAAAAACCTGAAATATGCAAGAGCAAAACCGTTTTTTTTCGTGTTTTTTTGGAATTTTAATCAGGAAACCCGAAATAAACGGCGAAAAACCGGCCCGGGGAATGCGCACGACTTTCCCATGTATGCCCGGCCGACCTGCCGCGAAGCACGTCTCCACGGCCTGGCCCGCGCTCTGTGTTCAGCGCGGTCAGCGCCGCGAGCGCATGGGAAAGGACTGCTCTGCGGAACGCGGAGCAGCAAGGAGCAATTGCGACGCAGTCGAACG
>CAZPWP010000270.1:0-3750 GCA_964590295.1 uncultured Victivallis sp. | reverse complement strand
GTTCAAAGGCAGAGCGCTGATTGACGCCATGATCCCCTAGCACTCCTCAGGGACGACAGCGTGGCGGGAATTAAGCCGCCAGAGCAAACTCTTCGTTCGCAGTTATCGTTTCGACCGATGTTTTACGAGGCCAACGATCATCCTCGGCATGCAGTCAACACCCAACCGGGCCGGTCGAATCCGGAACACCCCCAGATCGACATCCGACAATATATATCGAGTTTTATAAATATCAAGGGGCGAAAGAGGAGGATTTTTCTCTTTTTAACGGTTTTCACGCCTTTCCAGAACGGTTTCAACGATTTTTTCCAGTTCCGCTCCAAGCGGACAGTTCCGCGCCGCCCGGTAGTGGCGTGCCGCTTCCTCCATGTTTCCCCGCAGTCGTTCCGCTTCGCCGCGGAAAAAGTGCAGCTTTCCCGCCAGCGGCGGAATCTCTTCCGGACGGCTCGCCGCAAATTCCGCCGCCGCTCCCGACGGATTGCCCGCGCCAAGCAGACTCAAGCCCGCGTAATAGTGCATCAGCGAACGGTTGATTCCGGGAATCTCCAGCTCCCGCCGTGCCAGAGCCTCCGCCGCGCGGAATTGTCGCAGAGCGATCAGCCGCGTCAGCAGATTCACCGCCGCAGACTGGTTTCGGCCGCCGCTCCGCGCCAGCGCGTCGCTGAAACTTTTCATCGAAACCGGCGTCGGTCGCTCCGCCGGATATTCGGCGGCGATTCCCCACGCCACAAAATCCGTGCTCCGCAGAAAGGACCCGGTCCCGAACCGGTGATTGGCGCCGAAAACCATCGCCAGCACCCCCGTGCCGATGACGATCCGCGTCCGTCGCGGCAGGCGCTCCCGGCGTGTCATCCAGCGGAACGCGTAGACTGCAAGAATCGCAAAGTAGGGATAGAGCAGCAGCCGGTAGCGCCCCACCGGATGCAGTCCGCAGAGCGGCGGCGCCAGCAGTGCGACGATCAACAGCACCAGTCCCTCCCGCCGGAACAGCCGCCCCGAACCGGCCAGCAGCAGAATCCCCGCCAGCGCCGCCGGCACCAGAAGTTCCGGCCCCGGCAGGAAACGAAGCGGCCGGAAGGCATGCCGGATGAAGTAGAAATTGAGGTTGTCCGGAATCTCATCCGCCGCGAACAGCAATGGAATCCGCCGGAGCGCGTTCCCGCTGATACGGAAGAGCGGCGCCAGCTTCTCCGTCATGGAAATTTCTGCCGCCTCCGCGGCCGCCGGGGCCGGGGAGGGCGAATCGGCGGGGGCGTTGACCTGCGTCGCGTAGGGAAGAACGTTGAAGAAGGGGTTGGCCCCGCCGGTGTGAACGTAATTCAACACGCCGACCGCAAGCCAGAAGCCGACACAGCCCGCCGCGACAACGAGACCGCGCCGGCGTGTGCTTTTGCGGCGGAACGGCGGAAAGCTGAGCACGATTGCTCCCGCCGCCCAGAGCAATGCGGTCGGCCGCCCGATGGTGGCGGCTCCGAGCAGAATTCCCGCAGTGGCGGCGCGGCCCGGGGCGAACCGTTTCTCCCGCGCCCACAGCCAGCCGGCGAAGCTGAGCAGCACCGCGAACGTGACGATGCTCTCCTGCAGCATCGTCACTTCGTACATCAATGCCGGACTGTAGAGCGCTGCCACCGCTCCCGCTGCCAGCGCCCAGTGTCGTTTCCCGAAAAGATGGAGCGTGATCCGGGCGACGAACAGCGCGCCGAGCAGCCCGAGCAGACATTGGACCGCGGCGAGAAATTCGACATGGTGAGCGCCGCCGTTGGCGAGCCAGACGCCGGCGACCAGCGTTCGGTGCAGGGTGAAGAGGCCGATGCCGTCCACCAGGCGCTGCCCGAATTCAAGCAGCGTCTGCATGTCCAGCCCCGGGACCCGGTGAAACCAGCGCAGCGGCGACTCCAGCCAGGAGGCGTAGCTCCACAGCCGCACCGCGGCCGCGATCCCCCCCACCGGCAGGTAGAGACGCAGCAGATTCCGCCGGGAAATCACGGTGCGGAGCCCTCCGGACGGATTCCGGGGAAGGGGGCCGCATCCGCCGGGGCGAGCGGCGCGTAGGGGCCCGGTTTGACCTCCAGCGCGACCGACGGCTCCAGCGCCACGAAGTTGTGCCACACGTTCGGCGGAATTTCCACCAGCCGGACGCCGTCGCCCAGCGTGACCGTTTCGGTCAGGGTTCCGCTGTCATCGTAGAGGTGGACCGCAATCCGGCCGGAGAGCAGCGCGAAGAGCTCCCATTTCTCCGGATGGCGATGCGGCGCGATCACGGTATCCGGCTGCATCGCGTTGAGCAGCCGGTTGGTCGGCTCCGCGGTGGAGTCGTGGAGGTTGTAATTCATTCTGCGCCGGGGCGCGGCTGCCGCCTTTTCGAGCATCTTTGCGAGCAATGCGTCGTCAACGATCTTCATGGTTCGGACTCCTCCCTGGGTTGTTTTTCGGTTACAATAGCACGGCACGGAACATTTTGCCGGCACTCCCGCCGGCTTGCCGCCGATCCGGTGTTGTCTTATGCAAAAGGATTCCCCGCCGGCGGAAAACGGATCCGCCCGGCATCCTGATCCTGCGCGAACGGGCCGACTGGCAGGCGATTGCCGGAGGCGTGCCCACCCCCGCCGGATCGCCCGTGCCGCTGTCGCAGGCCGGCGCGGCGTCACAGCAGGGCCTTGAGCACCTCCCGGTCGTCGAGGTGATACCGCTTCCCGGCGATCTCCTGATAGTTCTCATGGCCTTTGCCGGCGATCAGCACCACGTCGCCCGGTCCGGCAAGTTCCACGGCGCGGCGGATCGCCTTGCGGCGGTCCGGTTCCGTTTCATAGGCGGTTCCGGCCGGAATCCCGGCGACGATCTCGCGGAGGATCGCCTCCGGATTCTCGTTGCGCGGATTGTCGCTGGTGACGATTAGAAGGTCGGCGAAATGCGCCGCTTTCCGGCCCATGCGGGGCCGTTTGGTGCGGTCGCGGTTGCCGCCCGCGCCGAAGACGGCGATCAGCCGCCCCCGGGCGATCTTCCGCAGGATCGAGAGCACGTTGGCCAGGGCGTCGTCGGTGTGGGCGTAGTCCACGTAGAAGGCGGCGCCGTTGTCCGCCACGAATTTCTCCAGCCGGCCGGGAACCCGGATCGGGCGGCCCAGCGCCCGGTCGATCCGGTCCGGAGTGAGGCCGTAGTCGAGCGCGGCGAGCACCGCTCCGGCCAGGTTGTGCACGTTGTGTTCCCCGATCAAATTGGTGGCGACGTCGAAGGCTTCGCTTTCCCCTTCCAGCCGGAAGCGGGAACCCTCCGCGCCAAGTTCGATATCGCCGAGCTGCCAGTCGGCGGCCGGGATTTTCCCGAAGGTGATGACGTTCCGGGCGGAGATCTCCCGCGCCAGCCGCTGCCCGTATTCATCGTCGACGTTGATGACCGCCGTGCCGTCGACCGCCATCAGCCGGGTGAAGAAGAGCTTTTTCGCCTGATAGTAGTGCTCCATATCGCCGTGGTAGTCGAGATGTTCCCCGGTCAGGTTGGTGAAGATGGTGGTGCGGAACTTCGCCCCGTCCACCCGGCCCTGCCAGAGGGCGTGGCTGGAGAGTTCCATGGCGGCGGCGCGCATGCCGTTGCGCCGCATCTCCGCCAGCAGCGGAAAGAGCACCCCCGCGTCGGGTGTCGTGTGCGTCGCCGGCGTGACGATCTTGCCGTCGCGGTACTCCACCGTTGAAATCAGGCCGCACGGCTCTCCGGCGTTGCGGAAGATGTGTTCGACCAGAAACGACGTGGTGG
>CAZPWP010000269.1:0-3796 GCA_964590295.1 uncultured Victivallis sp. | reverse complement strand
ATATCTTTATGATTAAAGTGCTGGATAAGAGCTTTGCGATTCTGGAAGAGATCATCGCCGCGACGCCGCAGCCGCTGGGCCCGCTGGCGCTGGCGAAGAAGCTGGGGCTGAACCGGACCACCTGCTCGCGGATTCTGCGGATGCTGCTGGAGTCCGGTTACATCGTGCAGGTTTCCCGTCAGGCGGGCTACGCCGCCGGTCCCCGGATCGTCACGCTGAACAACATGGCGCAGTATCAATCCCGGCTGCTGAAACGGGCCGTTCCGATGGTGGATCGCCTGGCGGAAACGGTCGGTGATTCGGTGCTGATCTCGCAGGTCCGCCGGGGGAAGCGGTACGTGCTCCATCACCGCAACTGCAACCCGGACCGGGAGATCCGGTTGAATCGGCCGGCCTTCGACGATCTCTACGCGACCGCCACCGGGGTGGTCGAGATGGCGCATCTCCCGCCGGAACAGGCGCTTTCCCTCTACGACTCGATACCGGCGGGGAGCGACCCGCTGCCGGAATTCCGGACCAGGGAGGCGGCAGTCGCCGCGCTGGCGGAGATCCGGCGACGCGGCGGGTATCACGCCGTTTGCCGCGGGCAGGGAATTCTGGCGGTACCGCTCTTCTCCAATCGCCGCTACCTCGCCGCGCTGGGCTGTTCGATGCCCGGGAACCGCTGTACCCCGAAACACGAGGAAAAAGTGTGGAATCTGCTCCGGCAGGCCGCCGCGGAACTTTCCTCCGTACTCTCGGTCACCAACACCATATAAAACAGGAGAAGCATCTACCATGGAACCTCTCACGAAAATCGGCGCCGTCAAACCAGTCCACGCCTCGCAGGTCAGGGAATCCACCCTCGGACTCGGATTTGAAAAACTGGACCGGGGCGTGTTCGACCCGTCGAAGGCCTACGACAAGGTCGCCGCCCTCGGCGTCAAATGGATCCGCATCCAGTCCGGCTGGGCGCGGACGGAAAAGAGACCGGGCGTCTACGATTTCGCCTGGCTCGACGAGATCGTCGACAACCTGCTCCGGCGCAATCTGCGTCCGTGGCTCTGTCTCTGCTACGGCAATCCGCTCTACGATGAGGACGCCGCGAAGGTGTTCGGCGCCGTCGGCTGCCCCCCGATCCGCAGTGCGGCGCAGAAACAGGCGTGGCAGCGCTACGTGACGGCAACGGTGAACCACTACCGGGGCAGAATCGGCTTCTACGAGGTGTGGAACGAACCCGACGGCAAGTGGTGCTGGAAACACGGGGTCAGCGGAACCGAGTACGGGGAGCTGGTCAACCTCACCGCGGCGGCAATCCGGCCGGCGGACCCGGCGGCGAAGGTGGTCGGCGGCGTCCTCTGCCGCTATGACCTCAAGTGGATCCGCGACGTGCTCGCCACCGGAGCCGGAAAGCAGATGGATATCCTCACCTATCACGGCTATGCGCCGGGGGAACGGTGGGCGATCGAATCCATGCGGGCGGTGAAGGCGCTCTGTCTGCAGGCGAATCCGGCGCTGGAGTTCGCGCAGGGGGAGACCGGGACCCAGTCCCGCAGCGACGGAGCCGGCGCGCTCCGCGGAATGGCCTGGACGCCGCTGCGTCAGGCGAAGTTTCTCGCCCGCCATCTTCTGGCGCACCTGTTCGAGGGGGTGAAATTCAACTCTTACTTCTCCTGCCTGGACATGATCGAGGCGTTGAACGGGACAGTGGACGACAAGGCGAGCTATCTCGACTACGGCTACTTCGGGGTGCTGGCGGCGGAGTTCGATGCGGACGGCATCGCGACCGGCGAGTACACGCCGAAGCCGTCGTACCGGACACTGCAGGTGCTGGCGGCGATCTTCCGGGAGGAGTATACGATCGCCGAACTGCCGCTCCGCGCAGCGCCCGCCTTCTCGCCGCGGCTGAACCGCGACGAGGATCCCGCCGGAACGCTGCTGAGCGGCGGATTCACCCGTCCCGACGGCAGCGCCGCCTTCGTCTACTGGACGCCGGCGGAGCTTCTGACGTCGACCTATGAAGCGACGATGACCTTCGAATGCAACATCTCCGGCGAGGCGAAACTGATCGACCTGCTGGACGGCACGATCTACGCGATTCCGGCGTCGATGGTGGAGGAGGATGAGAAGGGATACCGCAAGTTCCTCCATCTGCCGCTGCTGGATTCGCCTCTCCTGCTGACCTTCGGCGACTTCGTGCAGTGATCGTCGGCGCGCTTGCGCCCCGGCCGGTTCCCGCCGCAGGAAGAGCCGGCCGGGGACCGCGCCCTGCGGGAGGTTCGGGGCGCTGTTCCCGGTGTTCCGCGGCCGGAACGGCGCCGCGGCCCGTTGTTCGCGGCAGCGGAGCGGGGATGCCGGATTGCCGCTTGACTGACGGCGGGTTCTGAGGGATCCCCCGCGAATTCCCGGGAAGCTCTCCGGCTTCCCGGTCACCTCTTCAGGATCTCCGCGCCGAAGGGCGGCAGCGTGAGTACGCCGCTGCAGCAGGAGCCATTCGCAAGTACGGTGAAGTTTCCTTCCGGCAGCCGGACCTGACGCTCCTCCGCCGTGTAGTTGAAGAGAAAGAGAAACTCCTCCTCCCCCTTGCGGCGCACCGAGGCGCTGATCCCCGGATTCTCCGCCGGAATCACCGGTTCCACTCCGGCTTCCGACGCCAGTTTCCCGAGAAACTCCGAGAGGAACGCCTCCCCGGTCCGCCCGGCAAGGTAGTACGCCTTCCCCGCGCCGAACCGGTTGACCGTGATCGCCGGCATCCCCTCGTAAAGCGGGTCGGTCGTGAACTCCGCCAGCGCTTCCGCGCCGCGCAGATGAATCCGTTCGGCGTAGTCCGCCACCTCGATCTCGCGCCCCTCGTACCGGAGCCATTGGCGATCGAACGACGGAATTCCGCCCGGCTCCTCGTTCCAGATGCCGAAGAGCTCCATCAGCCCGTCCCCCGGCCAGCCCCCGAGGAAGCAGTTCGCATTCTCATCCTCATATCCCGAAAGGCAGCTCATCACCAGCGTACCGCCCGCCGCCACGAACGCCTTCAACCGCTCCGCCACGCCCGGCTTGAGCATGATCAGCATCGGGCAGATCAGCATACGGTATTTCGAAAAATCCGACAGCGACTCGATCACGTCCAGCGGGAAGTTGCGCGTCCAGAGCGCACGGTAGAAGGTCTGGACCGTCTCGCAATATTTTTTCTGATCCGCCCTGCCCGGCCCCTGGTCGAACTGATGCGCCCAGCAGCACTCCCAGTCCCAGACCACCGCCGCCTGCGCCGGCGTGGCGCTGCCGCAGATGTCACGGCACTTCCGGTAGAGTGCGCCCAGTTCCGCGACGTCACGGAAGACCCGCGTCTCCCCCGTTCCGACATGATCGACTACCGCGCCGTGGAACTTCTCCAGATTCCCGCGGCTCTTCCGCCACTGGAAGTAGAGGGTGCCGTCGGCGCCGTGACCGATCGCGCAGAGCTCTTCGAGCTTGTGCTGGTTCGGCCGCTTCAACCGGTGGCCCGGCTGCCAGTTGGTCGCGCTCGGCGCCGACTCCATGACCAGGAACGGCCTGCCGTTCTTCATCGCACGGTGCATGTCGTGACGCATCGCGCACTCCGAGAGGATGCGCCGCACATCCGGATCGATTCCCCAGCCGGGATAGACGTCGTCGGAGATGAAGTCGCACACCTCGGCCACTCTCCAGTAGTCCAGCCCGTCGTAGAAGCCCATCATGTTGGTCGTCACCGGAATCCCGGGGGTGTAAACGCGCAGCGCATCCGCTTCGAACTTCATGAAGTCGCAGCACTGGAAGGTGGCGAACCGTTTCCAGTCGAGCGAAT
>CAZPWP010000268.1:0-3809 GCA_964590295.1 uncultured Victivallis sp. | reverse complement strand
TCGGCGCGGCTGCGCGACTCGCGGATGATCTGCACCACCTCGTCGATGTTGGCCAGCGCCTTCATCAAGCCTTCGAGGATGTGGGCCCGCGCCTCCGCCTTGCGCAGATCGAAGATGGTGCGGCGCAGGACCACTTCGAGCCGGTGATCGATATAGGCCTGCAGCACCTGGACCAGGTTCATCGTACGCGGCCGGTTGTGATCGACCACCAGCATCGTGCAGCCGAAGGAGGTTTCGAGCAATGTGTGCGCATAGAGCTGGTTGAGCACGACGGAAGCCATCGCGCCGCGCTTGATCTCGATGACGATCCGCATGCCGGCACGCTTGCTCGATTCGTCGCGCAGCCCGGAGATGCCGGTGATGCGCTTCTCGTTGACCAGTTCGGCGATCTTCTTGACCAGCTGTTCCTTGCAGACCGCGTAGGGAATTTCAGTGACGATGATCTGCTCGCGGCCGTCCTTTTCGATGATGTCCGCCTTGGAACGGATCTTGACGCTGCCGTGGCCGGTCTGGTAGAACTGCCGCAGCGAATAGCGGCCGCGGATGATCGCACCGGTCGGGAAGTCCGGCCCTGGCAGGAACTCCATGAGTTCATCGACGGTCGCCTTCGGATTCTCCAGCAGGCAGACGGTGGCGTCGATCACCTCGCCGAGGTTGTGCGGCGGAATGTTGGTCGCCATGCCGACGCCGATACCGGTGGAACCGTTGACCAGCAGCTGGGGGAAGCTGGCGGGCAGCACCGCCGGTTCCATCTCAGACTCGTCGAAGTTCGGAACCATGTCGACGGTCTCCTTCTCAATATCGCTGAGCATCTCCTCGGCAAGCCGCTCCATGCGGCACTCGGTGTAGCGGCTGGCCGCCGCCGGGTCGCCGTCGATGTTGCCGAAGTTGCCCTGCCCTTCGACGAGCGGATTGCGCATCGAGAAGTCCTGCGCCAGCCGGACCAGCGCGTCGTAGATCGCCGCGTCGCCGTGCGGATGGTACTTCCCCATCACTTCGCCGACCACACGCGCGCACTTGACGGTGGCGTGCGACTTGCTCAGCCCGAGCTGCCGCATCGCGTAGAGGATCCGGCGGTTCACCGGTTTCAATCCGTCGCGCACATCCGGAATCGCCCGGCCGACGTTCACGCTCAGCGAATACTGCAGATACGCAGTATGCATAATGTCTTCAATGTTGACCGGAAAATCCCTGTTCCCCAATTCGCTCATAACTGATCCCGCTACTATTTATATATAAAATTTGTTCGCCATCTCAACACAATCCGCCTGTCAAGGGAGAGCCCGCGGACCCTAAAATGGAATAATATACCACCGCGGCGGGATTTTAACAAGTTTCAGACGCGGATTTTTCCACATTTTCCCGCGATGCGGCGCCCGGAAAAGCGGAGCGGGATCCGCGGGGGAAGTTCACTTCACCTCGACATCCATTTCGCCGTCGGCGAGCTGCGCCCGGAGCAGACTCCCCTGCGGCAGTTTCGAGGTGGTCACCGGACGGCCCGCCGCCGGATCGAAAAGGATCGCGTAGCCGCGTTCGAGCTGGCGGCGGGGATGGAGCGCGGCGAGCGTTCCTGCGAGCTGGTCGAGCCGGGCGCGGAGGCGCAGCAGCAGACACTCGGCCCCGGAGTGCAGCCGGGACTCCAGTTCATCGAGCTGCTGGCGGCGCATCTCGGCGAGGTGTTTCGGTTCGCGGAAGACGAAGCTCCCGGCGGCCCGTTCGAACCGGCTCCGCAGCCGGGTCAGCGTGAGGGTCAATGTGTTCCGCAGGTCCTTGTCGAGTCGGGCGAGCTTCGCGGACATCTCCTCGCGTCTGCCGATCACCAGCTCGGCGGCGGCGGAGGGGGTCGGCACCCGCAGGTCGGCGGCGAAGTCGCAGATGGTGAAGTCGATCTCGTGGCCGACCGCGCTGATCACCGGGATGGAACTCGCGGCGACGGCGCGGGCGAGCCGCTCCTCGTTGAAGGGCCAGAGATCCTCCATGCTGCCGCCCCCGCGGGTGACGACGATCACATCGGCGCCGCCGGTGCGGTTGAAGAATTCGACGCCGCGGGCGACCTGCTCGGCGGCCCCCTGCCCCTGTACCATGCAGGGGTAGATGCGGATGTTGACGTTGGGGAAACGGCGGTTGATGATCTGCAGGAAGTCGCGGATCGCCGCCCCGGTCGGACTGGTCACCACACCGATCTGCTTCGGCAGCATCGGAATCGGCCGCTTGCGCTCCTGATCGAACAATCCTTCCGCGGCCAGGCGGCGGCGCACCTCCTCGAAGCGGCGCTGGAGGTCGCCGAGGCCGGCCGCCCGCAGGCGGCGGGCGGAGAACTGATACTCGCCGCGCACCTCGTAGACGGTGAGGTTGCCGAACGCCTCGATCTTCGAACCGTTGGCGATGCCGAGCTTCGCGCACTGCGTCGCGCCGCCGAAGAAGACGGCCCGGAGCTGGGAGTTCGCATCCTTGAGCGTGAAATAGGCGTGACCGGAACGGTGCAGCACCAGCGAACCGACCTCGCCGCGGAGCCAGAAGGGCAGCAGACTGCCCTCAACGATCTCGCGGACGGCACGGTTGACGTCGCTGACCTCCCAGATCTGTTCCGGCGCCTCCATCGGAACGCGGTTACTTCCGGATGCGCATCTGCGGGAAGAGGATCACGTCGCGGATCGCCTCCGCGCCGGTGAGGATCATCACCAGCCGGTCGATGCCGACGCCCATGCCGCCCGCCGGAGGCATACCGTGTTCGAGGGCGACGAGGAAGTCCTCATCGATCTTGTCCTCCATGCGGTCCCCCGCCTTTCTGCTCTTCTCGAACTGCTCGACCAGCCGGCGGCGCTGGATGATCGGATTGTTGAGTTCGGAGTAAGCGGGAGCGACTTCGACGCCGTTGATACCGAGTTCGAAGACGTCGACGCGGGTCGGATCGTCGGAGCACTCCTTGGCCAGCGGCAGCAGCTCGGCCGGAATCCGGGTCACGAAGGTCGGCTGGATCAGCGTCGGCTCGACCAGCTTCTCATAGAGCTCGTTGGTCACATCCAGATCGGGCATGCCGGAATAGACATCGAGCCCGAGCGACCTGCCGCGCTCGATCCGCTCTTCCGGCGTGAGCCGGAACCAGTCGGCGCCGCCCTTTTCCTCACAGAGTTCGTTGTAGGTGGCCCGCCGCCAGGGGAGCGTGAGGTCGATCACCTTGCCGTTGCCGTGGTCGATCCGCAAAGTGCCGACCACCTTCATTGCGACGGTGGTAATCAGCGACTCGATCAGCTCCATCATGGTGCGGCAGTCGCCGTAGGCCTGGTAGACCTCCATCATGGTGAACTCCGGATTGTGGCGGCGGTCCATCCCCTCGTTGCGGAAGTTCCGGTTGAGTTCATAGACCTTCTCGAAGCCGCCGACCAGCAGCCGCTTGAGGTAGAGTTCCGGCGCGATGCGCATGTACATGGTCGAATTGAGCGCCTCGTAGAAGGTGGTGAAAGGATTGGCCGAAGCGCCGCCGGCGAGCGACTGGAGCATCGGAGTTTCCACCTCCATGAAGCCGCGGGAATCCATGAAGTTGCGAATTTCGCGGAGGATGTCGCTGCGCATCCTGAGAATCCGGCGGCTCTCGTCGTTGCAGATGAGGTCGAGATAGCGCTGACGGTAGCGCTGTTCGACGTCGACCAGCCCGTGGAACTTCTCCGGCAGCGGACGGAGCGACTTCGAAAGAAGCGTGCACTCATGGACCCGGATGGTGAGTTCGCCCATCCGGGTGAGGAAGGTCGGTCCCTTGATGCCGACGATGTCGCCGATGTCGAGTTTCTTGAACAGGGCGAACGCCTCGT
>CAZPWP010000267.1:0-3816 GCA_964590295.1 uncultured Victivallis sp. | reverse complement strand
GGCGACGCCGGCCGCCTCTCCCATCGCCATGCAGGAGGCCATGACGCGGACCGGCCCGAGCACATCCCGCTCGACGCTGACGGCCCGGCCGGGACAGAGCAGATTGGCGATTTTTTTCGGCCGCATGATCCGGAACGGCAGCGGAATGAGATCGTTCCGGATGGCGATCTTCTGTTCGGTCATCGGCTGGCGGCTGGGGCGCTCGGGATCCGGCAGGTCCCAGCCGTAACAGCAGAAGCCGATCGTGTCGTCGAAACGGGTCCCTTCGCGGAGGTCGCGGACGGTCAGCGTGAACTCTCCGTCGATCCTGCGCGTTTCGCGGATGCCCGGCAGTGCGGCGATGAAGCGGAGTTTCGCGTTGCGGAATCCGGGGAAGTATCGCCGCATGAGTTCAAGCAGTTCGAAGGTCTCCCGTCTGCCGCGCACCATCGCATCGCTGACCGAACGGCCGTCGAGTCCGTCTACGCGGGTGAGACGCGAGGTGTTGATCAGAAACACCCCCTCTTCCGGCATGCGCACGCAGATGGCGCGGTCGTAGGGGAACTTCCGGATTCCCTGTTCGGCGTGGCGGCGGATCTCCTCCCGCATCCGGTTGGCGTGATGTGCGTTGCTGTAGGCGGAGAGCGCCGCCTCGTCGACGCCGGAGACCTGAAATTCGAGCGTCGCCGGCGCGGTGAGGCGGTCGGCGTCGCGCCCGATCCGGAAGGGGACCCCCGCCGCCGCGGCGAGATCGGCGTCGCCGGTGGCGTCGAGGAAGAACGGCGCCGAACATTCGAAGAGCCCGCTCTTGTTGTGGAGCGTGACCGCGGTGATCCGGTCTCCGCGGGTCCGGCAGCCGATGCAGCGGGTGAGAAACAGCAGTTCGACGCCCGCTGCGAGGCACTGGCGGTCGAGAAATTCACTCATGCGCCAGCGGTCGAAGGGAACGCCGGCGGTGAGGTGGGGGTTGCCGTCCCAGCCGAAGGGGGAATAGCCTTGTTTCTCCGGCTGCGGCAGAAGCGCGAATCCCTCGGCGGCGGCGGTTTCGGCGAAGCGGCGGAAGAGGCCGCCCGCCACGAATCCGGAGCAGTCGGCGAAACGGCCGCCGAGCCAGTGGCTGACTCCTCCGGCGGTTCCGGTGCCGCCGAGTTCTCCCATCGCCTCGACCAGCAGGGTTTTCGCCCCCGATTCGGCTGCGGCGACGGCGGCGGCGACTCCGGCGGGCCCGCCGCCGGTTACGATGAGATCGTAGCCGGTTTGCCGATTCATGGTTTTTCCTCCTTCCGGAGCGGGGGGTTCCGCGGCGTGTCCCGGTGAATGGCCAGGTGGCGGCGGATCGCCCGGTGGATCGTCTCCGGATCGCGGGTGGCGAGCGCGGTGACCAGATCGCGGTGGGTGAACTGCTCCGGATCTTCGAACCGGCGGGCGAAGTGTTCCGATGCGTGGAGGCGGCGGGTTTCGCAGTCGGTGAAGAATTCGAGCAGAAGCTGCTGGAACGCTGCCAGCGAGCGGCGGCGCGTCGCCTGATAGAGCCGCGAATGAAAGCGGAAGTCGCAGTCGAGAAGGCGGCGGTAGTCGGCGGGAGCCTCCTCCTCCTCCCGGACGATCCGGTCCAGTTCGGCGAGATCTTCGTCGGTGAGCTGTTCCGCGAGCAGGTCGGCGAGGCCGAGTTCGATCGTCAGCCGCAGCTGGAAGAACTCCTGCTTTTCCTCCTCGTCGAGAAAGGCCGGATCGATCACTTTGGCGATCGTTTCGAAAACATTCGGATGGGCCGCCACCATGCCGCGCCGTTTTTTCGACTCGATGAATCCCATCATCCGCAGACGGCTGAGCGCTTCGCGAATGACGGTCCGGCTGATCTGGAACTCTTCCGCCAGCTCCGTCTCCATCGGCAGCCGGTCGCCGGGGCGGAACTGCTTCTCCCGCAGATAGTGAAAGATCTTCTTCTCCGTGAGATCGGTCAGCGATTCGCGGCGTGTATTCTCCTGCATCCGGAACTTTTCTCCTTTCGGTCGTCGTTTCCTTAACATAGCACCATGCGAAGGAAAAGTCAATATGTATGATATATGAAACGGGCGAAAAAATCCGCCGCCGGGGAGAGGAGGCGGAAACGGAGATTCAGCGGTCGACCGGGAGCCCGGCGCCGGTGACGGGCGGCATGTCGAGCATGGTGAGCAGGCCGGAGCGGGATTCGGAAGCGACGGCGCGCGCGGCGTTGAGGACGACGGCGCAGGTGCCGAGGTCGCCGTTGACGCCGCCGCGGATGACGCTGTCGAGTTCGGGGGTGCCGGAGAGGTGGATGCGGTCGGTGGAGCCGGGTTCGCCGATGGCGGCGACGAACTCGAGCCGGATGAGTTCGCGCCCGGCGACGATGCCGCGGCCGACCTGGCGGACGCCGCGGGCGCACCCTTTCCGGACCGGAATCGCGCCGGGAATGTCGAGATCGGTTTCGGCGGTCACCGGTTCGATGGTTTCGGTGACCGCGTCGAGGGTCCAACCGAGGGCGGCGCCGAGGAAGTGGACCGATTCGGGCAACCCGACGTGGCGGAGGCGGCCGGAGCGTTTTTCCGCCTCGAACTCCGCCGGAGTCAGCCCCGCGCCGATTTTCCTCTGGAACGCCGGCCGGCGGGGGGAGGCGTCCTGAATGCGCTGGATGCGGACATGGGTGATCTCGCCGGTGAGACCGGAGAGCACCGCGGCGCGGTAGTCCATCAGGAAGCCGGGATTGACGCCGACCGGGAGGACCGGGACGCCGGCCGCGCGGGCGGCCTGATCGATTTTGCGGGCGGCCGCCTCGTGGAGCGGCCAGGGGTAGAAGAGCTCCTCGCAGGTGGTGACGGCGGGGATTCCGGCCCGGGCGAGTCCGATCAGCGTATCGGCGCAGGCGTCGGCCCGGGAGACGGTGGCGACGGCGGCGACGTCGGCGTCGAGGCCGGCGGGGGAACCGGTTACGGCGATGCCGCAGGGGGGGCACCCCGCCGTGGTTCCGGCGTCGGCGCCGAGGAGTTCCGGGGCGTGATCGATGACGCCGGCGAGCTCGAATTCGGGACGGCGCAGCAGGGTGCGGTAGAGCATCCGGCCGATCTGGCCGAAGCCGCATAACAGGATTCTGGTTCTTTTCATCGGTGAAAAATTCTCCCGGGGTTTTGCATAAGCGTAATGTTCCATGATTCCGGCGGGAAATCAAATCGAAACGTGGAAAAAAACGGTTTTTCCCGTCGGAAAATTTGAAAAGTTCCGGATTGCGGATTATTTTAATGAAATTGATGCAACGGTTCAGGCGGTCTCCGCTTCTCTGTCCGGAGCGGTCCGGCTGCCGAACACGCAAACAGCGAAAGGATGAAAACGATGGACAAGGCCCAGAGAACCGAGATCATCAACAAGTTTGCCCGCAAGGAAGGCGACACCGGTTCGCCGGAAGTGCAGATCGCGCTGCTCAGCGGCCGCATCAGCGAGCTCACCGGGCACCTGAAGGCGAACCCGAAGGATCACAGCACCCGCCGCGGGCTGCTGGCGATGGTGAGTCTGCGCAAGAAGCTGCTCAGCTATCTCGCCCGTGAGAACCGCGCCAGGTATCTGGAGATCACCGCCGCGCTCGGCATCCGCCGCGCGAAGTAAGCGGTTTCCCGCCGAAACGGGACAACAGGCCGGAGGAGGGGATCTCCTCCGGCTTTTGCATGGGATCCCCTGTTGTCATTTCTGCAGCTCCCGCTCGATCGCGGTGCGCGGAGACGACCGTCCCGGCGGAAGCGGTTTCGGACCGGGCCGCGGGGAATCGCTTCCGCCTCTTCGACGGTCTTTGCCATACGTCACACCTCTTTCACGCTCTGTTAAGCG
>CAZPWP010000266.1:0-3849 GCA_964590295.1 uncultured Victivallis sp. | reverse complement strand
GAGAAAACGAGTTATTTACAGGAGAAAGCCAATCTTTTTGAAATTGGCTCTGGAGTTTCTCAACGGATTTTTCATCAACTGCATCACTGTAGCGCCGGTTGAACCGCATTGCAAACGGAATCCGCTTTTTTTTCGGAAAAATTCAGAATCCCGGGTTGACAAAACGGGAATTCCGGGCAATATTAAAAACGTATGGAGGATTTTTTTCGATGAACCATTCGTTTCAGCGTGTCGGCAATCCCCGGCGGTGGTGGTGGCGAAAGCCCGCCGTTGCCGGCCTTGTCGCGCTCTGAAACTCCCCGACAGGACTTCGGGAAGCCCGGAAAGGGGCGTGACCGGGGAACAAAAATCCGATTGACGGCGGGTCCGATCCAGCGAGATTGCGGTCCGCCCTTTTTTTTGTGCAGATTTTCCGGAAGACAACCATAACAGGAGAAACGAAAATGATGAAGTTTGAAGAGTTCCGCCGCCTGGCGGAGGGGGCCAATCTGATCCCGGTGGTGCAGCGGGTGCTCGCCGATCTGGAGACGCCGGTTTCGGTGCTGGCGCGTTTCCGGGACGATGAGAACGTCTTTCTGCTCGAAAGCGTCGAGGCGGGGGAGCGGTTCGGCCGCTACTCCTTCCTCGGCATCCATCCGCGCGGCGTCTTCACGGTGGAGCAGGGGCGCCCCTTCTACGCCGATGATTCCGGAAAACGGGAGCTCCCCGCGCCGGAGGGGGCGTTTACCGCGCTGCGCGGACTGCTGGAGGGAATCCGTCCGGCGGCGGTGCCGGATCTGCCGCCGCTCTTCGGCGGCGCGATCGGCTACATCGGCTACGAGACGGTCGGCGAATTCGAGGAGCTGCCTCCGCCGAAACCCGGGTTGAAAGGGCCCGCGTGCGCCTTTCTGATCACGGACGAGATGATCATCTTCGACAATCTGCGCCATACGATGATGATCTCGGTTTCGGTCCGTCCGGAGGAGTACCCGAATCTGCGGGCCGCCTACGATCACGCCGTTGCCCGGATCGGTGAAATCCGCGAAACGCTGCGCCGTCCGGTCCCGGCGCTGGAAGCGGCGGCCGGACCGGCTCCGCAGCTCCATGCGAACATGAGCCGCGAGGAGTATATGGCGATGGTGGAGAAAGGCAGGCAGTACATTTGCGACGGCGACGTCATCCAGGTGGTGCTGTCGCAAAAATTCACGGCGGAGTTCCATCAGCCGCCGATTCAGCTCTACCGGGCGCTGCGGCTGGTGAATCCATCGCCCTACACCTTCTACCTCAAGCAGGGGGAGCGGGTGCTGGTCGGCTCCAGTCCGGAGACGCTGGTGCGGCTCGACGGCGGCACCGCGATGGTGCGTCCGATTGCCGGCACCCGCCGCCGCGGCGAAACGCCCGCCCGGGACCGGGAGCTGGCCGACGAACTGCTGCGCGACGAGAAGGAGCGGGCCGAACACCTGATGCTGGTCGATCTCGGCCGCAACGATCTCGGACGGGCGGCGCTGCCGGGCAGCGTGCAGGTCAAGGATTTCATGACGGTCGAACGCTATTCGCATGTGATGCACCTGGTGACGACGGTGGAGGCGCTGCCCGCCGAGGGGGTGGACGGCTTCGATCTGGTCCGTTCGGTCTTCCCTGCCGGGACGCTCTCCGGCGCGCCGAAGATCCGGGCGATGGAGATCATCCACGAACTCGAACCGGAACCGCGCGGCACCTACGGCGGCGCAGTCGGCTATTTCAGCTACACCCGGAACATGGATCTGGCGATCACCATCCGCACGCTGCAGATCGAGAACGGGCAGGTTTCGATTCAGGCCGGGGCCGGAATCGTCTACGACTCCGATCCCGCGACCGAGTACGAGGAAACGGTCAACAAGGCCGCGGCGATGCTCCGGTCGCTCCGGCTGGCGGCGGCTGGGCTGGAACTGTAAAGCGAAGAAGAGGAGCTTTGACACCATCATGATTTTCATGCTTG
Organism: uncultured Victivallis sp.; assembly: GCA_964590295.1. Lineage (GTDB taxonomy): Bacteria > Verrucomicrobiota > Lentisphaeria > Victivallales > Victivallaceae > Victivallis. The sequence continues at coordinate 1,892 of CAZPWP010000266.1, read as the reverse complement.
ACAATTTCGATTCGTTCACCTACAATCTGGTGCAGTATTTTCAGCAGCTCGGCTGCGAGGTGACGACCGCCCGCAACCGGTCGATCACGCCGGAGGAGATATTCGCGCTCCGGCCGGAGGCGATCGTGCTTTCGCCCGGTCCGGGCCGTCCGGAGAACGCCGGCGTCATGCCCGCGCTGATCCGGGCCGCCGCCGGAAAGGTCCCGATGCTCGGCGTCTGCCTCGGCCATCAGGGAATCGGCCAGGCGTTCGGCATGCGGATCGTCCACGCCGGTCGGATCGTCCACGGCAAGGTTTCGACGGTCGATCACGACGGGAAGGGGCTGTTCGCCGGACTGAGTTCGCCGTTCAAGGCGGTCCGTTACCACTCGCTCGCACTCGACGAAACGACGCTGCCGCCGGAGCTGGAGATCACCTGCCGCAGCGAGGACGGCGAAGTGATGGGCGTCCGCCACCGGGAGCATCTCATCGAGGGGATCCAGTACCATCCGGAGTCGATCCTCACCTCGACCGGCAAGCGGCAGCTCGCCAACTTCCTCGATCTGGTCAACCGTCGGCGGATGGAACGGAGGGCGGCATCATGCTGACGCGCTGTCTGGAAAAGGTGCTCGACCGCCGGGACCTTTCGCCTGCCGAAATGGAGGAGGCGTTCCGCATCATCACCGGCGGGGAGGTCGCTCACTCGCAGATCGGCGCCTTTCTCGCCGCGCTGCGGATGAAGGGGGTCTCCCAGAGCGAACTGGTCGGCGCCGCCAGGATGCTCCGCCGCGCCGCCGCCTTCATCGACTGCGGCGGTCGCGATGTGGTCGATGTGGTCGGCACCGGCGGCGACGGCACCGGCAGCTTCAACATTTCGACGACCAGCGCGTTTGTCGCCGCCGGTGCCGGGGTGTGCGTGGCCAAGCACGGCAACCGGGCGGCGTCGAGCCGCTGCGGTTCGGCCGACGTGCTGGCGGCGCTCGGATTCGAGCTCGACGCGCCGGCGGCGGTGATGGAGAATGCGATCGCCGAACACGGCATCGGCTTCCTCTACGCCGCGAAGTTTCATCCGGTGCTGGGGCAGGTGGCGGTGCTTCGCCGCGAACTGCGGATCCGGACGGTGTTCAATATGGTGGGCCCCCTGTGCAATCCGGCCGGCGCGCGGTCGATCGTGCTGGGCGTCTACGCGCCGGAGCTCACGGAGCTCTTCGCCGGGGCGCTGCAGGAGCTCGGCGTCCGCCGGGCGCTGGTGGTGCACGGACTGGACGGGCTCGACGAGGTCAGCTGTTGCGCCGCCACCCGGGTTTCGGAACTGCGCGACGGCCGCATCGTCACCCGCGAACTCCTGCCGGAGCTGCTGCTCGGAACCGTTTATGCGCCGGAGGAGCTCCGGGGCGGGGATCCGGAGCGGAACGCGGAAATTCTCCAGTCGGTGCTCTCCGGGGTGAACCGGGGCGCGCCGCGCGCCGCGGTGCTGCTCAACGCGGGCGCGGCCATCTACGTCGCGGGCGCGGCATCCACGCTCGAAGAGGGAATTCTTCTCGCGGGCCGTTCGATCGATTCCGGCGCCGCGGAACGGAAACTGGAACTGCTGATTGAGGCGAGCCATGGAACGGGTGCTTGAAACGATCGTCGAACGGAGCCGTCCGGCGCTGGAGGAGGCGAAACGGCGGGTCGCCGCTTCCGAACTTCGCCGCCGGATTGCCGACGCGCCGCCGGTGCGCGATTTCGCCGGTGCGCTCCGCGGGCCGGGGCTCCGGGTGATCGCCGAACTCAAGGCCGCTTCGCCCAGCAGGGGGGTGATCCGGCAGCCGCTGGAGGTGGAGGCGCTTGCCGCCGAACTGGAGGCGGCGGGAGCCGCCGCGCTCTCGGTGCTGACGGGACGGAACTTCTTTCTCGGCGGCCTGGAGAAT
>CAZPWP010000265.1:0-3866 GCA_964590295.1 uncultured Victivallis sp. | reverse complement strand
GGGAAGGAGGTTCACGCACAAAAAACTGATTTTTTACGGCTTTTTGAGAAAAAAACCGTTTCCGAGGCGTCAAGACGGGCTTGACGCAGGAGAAAACAAGTTGTCAACAGGAAAAAGCCAAGCGTTTTGAAATTGGCTCCATTTCACACATCGGGAGTAAGTTATGACACGTCTCTTTTTGTCTCTGACCGCATGTTTTTTCGCCGCGGCATCGATTGCCGCCGATCTGCCGCTGACCGGCTGGGCGCAGATCGACAGCCGCGGTGCGCTCCGGATTGTCAATCGTCTCGACTATGTTGCCGATAACTTTTCCGGCGGAAAACCCGGGAAGGAGGACGATCAGGTCGTGGTTGACTTCATGGATTTCGCGGGGGATGCCGCGTTCCGCCCCGTATTGAAGCGCGACGGAAACACGGTTTCCATTGCCGGCCCCATCGCGCTTGGCAGGGAAAAGGCCGCCTTTGACCTCGCCGGGAAAGCGGTTGTACTCTCTCCGGAGCGGATCTCCTATGAACTCTCCCTCACTTCCGCGGAACCGCGGTCGTTGAAAGAATCCTTCTTTTCTCTGCGTTATCGGCGTTCCATGCTGGACCGGGAACTCCTCTTCACCCTGCGGGCCGGTCAGACACAATATGTGCACAAGGTAAAGGTCCCCGCCGAACAGAAAGGCGGCTGGATCTGGAGCTCGCCGAAAGGACAGCAGGTGGTCGGTGTTGCGATTCCGCTGATGCACGGCATGTTGCGGATCTCCGGCATGCAGACGTCCGCTATGGTCTGCAAGTACGGCGCTCTTACCGGAAACATCCGTTTCTACCTGGAATCCGGAACGGTCTCGTCTGTCGCCGGAAAACTGGAACTCTCCTTTACCCCCTACTCCTCTGCAAAACTCGATCTCTCCCGCGCCGCCAACGTCGGTTTTGCGGATGAGACTGCCGATGACCGGAAGGGCGGCTGGACCGATCAGGGCGCGGAAAATGATCTGCGCATGCTCCGCCCCGGCACCCGTCGTTTCGGCAACGTCGAGTTTACCGTGATCGATCCGGCCGGAAACGGTGGAAAATCGGCGCTCGCCTTCGCCAATCCCGCCCGTGACTGGTTTCTGCGCGAGGCGGAAATTCCGGTCGGGAACCTCCGGTTCCGTTATCTTGCCCTGCTTCATGCCGCCGCCTGGTGTCAGGGCGGCGTAGTCGGTACCATCCGCGTAAATTATGCAGATGGAAAGCATCAGGATTTTTCCGTTGAGGACCGCCGCGATGTCGCCAACTGGTGGAGCAGCGGCGAAAGTTTCGCCAACGCCACGCTCGTCTGGCAGGAGCGGAATCCGTCCACTATGATCGGACTCTATCTCAGCCGCTTCCGTCTCTCCGGCGAACCGGTAAAATCCATTACGTTCCGTACCGGCAACCGTTCCGTCTGGCTGGTGGTGGCGGCGGCCGGTCTCTTCGGGGAGCAGCCGTTCCCGCTCGGCAGCAACATTGAGAGCCGGTTTGAACTGAAAGCGGGCAAAGAGTATAAGAGTTTCACGTTTCAGAAGGACATCGAACCCGGGAGTGCGCTGGATTTCTCCGCTTCGCTCGACGCGCCGGCCGGGAAATACGGTCGTCTGACAATCCGCAACGGCCGGTTCGTTTTTGCAAAGCGTCCGGACCAGCCGGTCCGTTTCTTCGGAGCCAATCTCTGCAACGACGCCAATTATCTTGAACAGGAAGAGACCGACCTTCTGGTCGACCGCATGGCGAGGGCCGGATACAACGCCGCACGGCTCCACCACTTCGACAACGACCTGATCAAGCCCGGCGCCCGCACTCCGGAATTCGACCCGGAACGGCTGGACAAGCTCTTCTATCTCATCTCGCGGCTCAAAGCGCGCGGATTGTATGTGACGATCGATCTGTACATCAGCCGATTGGCGGGTTTTGACCCCCTCGGCAAATCGATGTTCGACGTCAAGAGCCGGCTGCTCTTCTCCGAGCCGATGCGGGCGAATCTGCGCGAATATTCCCGCAAACTGCTCACCACGGTCAACCCCTATACGAAACTCGCGCTTAAGGACGACCCGGTGCTGATCACCGTCGGACTGATCAACGAGGATCCCCTGTTCACCCATCACGACGAGTACAAATATCCGAATCCGGATCCGGAACGGCAGGCGCTGATCGAGCCGGTGTTCCAGGCGTGGTGTGCGAAGAACAAGCTCGATCCGAAAAAACGTGATGACGCAATGTGGGTTCGCTTTCTGATCGACCGTCATATCGCCGTCTTCGAGGAATTCAAGAATTTTCTGACCGGAATCGGCCTTCAGGCGCCGCTTTCGGACATCTCCTGTACCAAGCAATTCGCCACCGCCATCGCCCGCAACCGCTTCGACTATGTGGACAACCACTTCTATTTCGATCACCCGAGGTTCCCGGTGAAGGCGTTTCAGAACCCGTCCGAGTACCATAACCGCAGTTCGGTTTCCACTCTTTTCGAGGAGGCGCTTACAACCGGGAGCTCCCGAGTCATGGGAAAACCGTTCACCATCACGGAATTCAACTTCTGCTACCCCAACCGCTACCGCGGCGAAAACGGCCCGGTCATGGGGGGACTGGCCGGATTGCAGGAGTGGGACGGCATCTTCCGGTTCCAGTTCTACGGCTACAGCCGCAAATGGGGAATCAAGCCGCTGGAGGATGGCGGGCATCTCGCCGCGTTCAGCGGAGACAACGACCCGATGATCCGGCTCTCGGAACCGATGATTCACATGCTCTATCTGCGCGGCGATGTTCGCGCCGCCGAACGGAGCGCGGTGCTCTCCGTCACCCCCGATGTGTGGAAGATTCCGCAGGCGGCCGGATTTCTGCGCTGGGGAACCCGGGAACAGGCCGTGATTCCCGCCTGTTTCGCGGAAGTCGGTCTGGTCCGGCGGATCGGCATGGAGGTGGTTCCGGTGAATGCGCCGGATCGGCCCGATGTCTGGCCGGTCCGGGAGGTGCTCCGCAGTGGAAAAATTGCTCTCACCGCAGTTGCTCCGGAGAAATTTGATCCCGTCGCCGGAAAGTTCGTCAGCTCCACCGGGGAACTTTTCACCGACCGCGATCAGGGTTCGTTCAAGGTGGTCACGCCGAAGAGCGAGGCACTGGTCGTGCCCGGGAAGAACCTCGCGGGGAAACGGCTCCGGGTCAGCAGCAACAGCACCTTCTCCACCATCTTTGCCGGAGCGCTGGACAATCGCCCGCTGACCGAAAGCAGCCGGATTCTGGTGCTGCACCTGACCGATGTCCGGGCCACCGGGCAGCGTTCCGGCATGATCCGCGACCGGCTGCGGATCTATAACTACGGGAAATTCAGTCCCTATCTTGTCTTGCGCGGTTCAGCGAAGATCTCGCTCGATATCGGCGGAGGAACATTCACCGTCAACGCGCTTGATGTGAACGGGAAGACGTTGAAACAGATTCCGGTGGAGAACCTTCCCGGCGGGATCGCCTTCTCCGCCGCCACCGACTGCGGTCCGGAAGATCGCGCCGTCTTTGCTTACGAGGTGGTGCGACGCTGAGAAACGAAATGACGTTTTGAGTCGAGCAGGAGGAGGAAATCAGCAAATTTCTTAATTTCCTCCTCCTCTCACACCACCGGACGTACGGTTCCGTATCCGGCGGTTCCAATCCTAGTAGACTTCTTCCACCATGCGCCGCGTCCGTTCCCGGCGCTTTTTCATGCCCGGTCCGGAGCGACGCCCCGTTCGATCAGGCCGCGTCGACGACGGAAGTTTTTCTTCCATTGCCGCCGGATCGTCGCGGAACCGCCGTCGCAGCGTAAGCGCCCAGCGAGCCCCATGGCGAGGGGGAGACGGGCAGACTGCCGAAGCGAAACAGGAGATGCGGGAG